>JAQGKA010000207.1 GCA_028290355.1 Tardiphaga sp.
TCAAGATCATCCGCACCGAGGATGAGCCGAAGCCGGTGCTGATGAAGACGTTCACGCTGACGGAAATTCAGTCCGAAGCGATCCTCAACATGCGGCTGCGCAGTTTGCGCAAGCTGGAAGAATTCGAGATCCGCACCGAAGACAAGAACCTTCGCGCGGAGCTGAAGGGCATCAACGCGATCCTGAAGTCCGAGACCGAACAATGGGCCAAGGTCGGCGAGCAGGTCCGCCGGGTGCGCGACCTGTTCGGGCCGAAGACTCCGCTCGGCAAGCGCCGCACTGTGTTCGCCGATGCGCCGGAGCACGATCTTGCCGCGCTCGAGGAGTCGCTGGTCGAGCGCGAGCCCGTAACGGTCGTCATCTCCGACAAGGGCTGGGTGCGCACGCTGAAGGGCCAGGTCGCCGATCTCTCCGGTCTCGTCTTCAAGACCGATGACAAGCTCGGCCAGGCGTTCTTCGCCGAGACCACCTCGAAGCTGATGCTGCTGGCCACCAACGGCCGCTTCTACGCGCTCGATGTCGCAAAACTGCCGGGTGGCCGCGGCCATGGCGAGCCGATCCGCATGTTCATCGACATGGAAGGCGACGCCGCCATCGTTTCGCTGTTCGTCTACAAGGGCGGTCGCAAATTCCTGATCGCCAGCCATGACGGTCAGGGTTTTATGGTCAACGAGGACGATTGCGTCGGCAACACCCGCAAGGGCAAGCAGATCATCAACGTCGAGATGCCGAACGAGGCGAAGACGCTGACGGTGGTCGGCGAGGGCAATGACAGCGTCGCCGTGATCGGCGAGAACCGCAAGATGCTGATCTTCCCGCTCGACCAGGTGCCCGAGATGGCGCGCGGCCGCGGCGTGCGCCTGCAGAAGTACAAGGATGGCGGCCTGTCCGACATTGTCACCTTCACCGCCAAGGAAGGCTTGTTCTGGCGCGACGGCGCCGGCCGCGAATTCAGCGCGACGATGAAAGAACTCGCCGAGTGGCGCGGCAGCCGCGCCGACGCCGGCCGCCTGCCGCCGAAGGGCTTCCCGAAGTCGAACAAGTTCGGCCGAGGCATGGAGTAGGGGGCTTTCGTCGCAACCGGGCGCCTCGCCCGGTGCGGAAGAACTTTCCCTCCAATCCCCTTTGACGGCGATCTCCTTCTCGTGGATGCTTACCCAAAACGTGGGAGGAAGCGGTGCGCGAAGCGGGATTGCAGAGGCAGCCAGGCACGCTGCCCGTCTACGCAGGAGTAATCGGCGTTGTCTTCCTGCTGTTCTGCAAACCGGCTACCGTAAACGCGCAGGCCATTCCCGGAGCAGCTCCGGAATCTACCGCAGCGTTGGCGCGGGGCGAATGGCCGACCTATGCCGGCACTTATGCGTCGGCCCGCTATTCGCCGCTCACTCAGATTGACCGCAGCAACGCCAAAGACCTGCATGTCGCATGGCGCTGGAAATCCCCCGATCAGGCGATCAAAGGCGCTAATCCGACCATCGGCCCCAGCCGGGCCAATGAATCGACGCCGCTGATGATCGGCGGCACGCTTTATACCAGCACATCGCTGTCCGAGGTCGCAGCCATCGACGCTGCCACCGGCGAGACCAAATGGGTGTTCGATCCGAAAGTCTACGAGAACGATCTCGGCATCCCCGCCAATGATGGCTGGCTGCATCGCGGCCTTGGCTACTGGCGCGACGGCGACGACGAGCGCGTCGTGATCCTCACGGCATTCGCGCAGATGATCGCGCTGGATGCGAAGACCGGAAAGCCGGTCCCGACATTCGGGACTGACGGCAAAGTCGATCTCGCTCAGGGGCTGCGGCGACCGGTTGAACGCGACTACTACACCATGAGTTCGCCACCGGTTATTCTGCGCGGCGTCATCGTGGTGGGATCGTCCGTGATGGACTGGTGGGGGCATCGGCCATCGCCGCCCGGCGATATCAGAGGCTTCGACGCCGTCACCGGCCGCCTGCTCTGGACTTTCCACACCGTGGCGCAAGGCGGCGAACCCGGCGTCGAGACCTGGGAGAAGGGGTCCTGGAAGGAAGCCGGCAACGCCAACGTCTGGGCGCCGATGAGTGCCGACGAGGAGCTCGGCTACGTCTATTTGCCGGTCAGCACGCCGACCAACGATTACTATGGCGGCGATCGTCCCGGCGATGGCCTCTATGGCGATAGTCTCGTTTGCCTCGATGCGACGACAGGCAAGAAGGTCTGGCACTATCAGCTCGTCCACCATGGGCTGTGGGATTACGACACGCCAGCCGCGCCCAGCCTCATCGATATCACCGTTGACGGCCGGCGCATCAAGGCGGTCGCCCAGGTGACCAAACAGGCCTTCGTCTATGTGTTCGATCGTGTCACCGGCCAGCCGGTGTGGCCGATCGAGGAGCAGCCGGTGCCGGCCTCCAACGTGCCGGGCGAGAGCGCATCCAAAACACAGCCATTTCCGAGCAAGCCCGCCCCGATCGACATTCAGGGTGTGCGCGACGAAGACCTGATCGATCTGACGCCTGAGATACACAAGGAAGCGATCGACATCGTCGCCAAATACGATCACGGACCTCTCTTCACGCCGCCGTCGGAGCGGGGCACGATCGAGATGCCCGGCGTCGCTGGCGGTGGCAATTGGGCTGGCGCCGCGATCGATCCGGAAACCGGCATGCTCTATGTCGGCACCTACCGATTGCCGTTCGTGGTTTCCGTGCGCAAGCCACGATCGGGTGAATCGTCCTACGATTTTGTCGGCGAATTCCGCTATCTGTCGGGGCCGCGCGGCTTGCCGCTGTTCAAGCCGCCATTTGGCAGCATCGTCGCCATCGACATGAACACCGGGGAACATCGCTGGCGCATTCCTATCGGACGCGGCGAGGTCATTCCGACCATCCGGGAACTTGGCATCCGCGAACGCCTGGGGTTTCCCGCGCGCAGCTGGGCGCTGGTGACGAAGACGGTGATGATCGTCGTGCAGTCGGGATATTTCAGCGCGCCGCGATTGCCGCCGGGAGGCACACGCCGGATCGCTGATCTCAACAATTTCGATCCGCATCTGTGGGTCTATGACAAGACAAGCGGCGAGATGCTGGCGGAGATTGCGCTCCCGGCCAATGCCGTCGGTGCGCCGATCACCTACATGGCCGGCGGCAAGCAGTACGTCGCATTCCCTGTCGGCGGTGGTCCGCTGGTGGAGGAATTAATCGCGGTTGCGCTTTAGAAGGGGATTCTCACGTCCATGTTGCGTTCGATTGTTTTGTCGCGATCTGAGCGGACGATCTTCGAGAGAATGTGTGGTTGTTTGCCCGACGCCTAGATCAAGCCCGCCAGATGCAGCGCAACTCCGGCGAGGCTGCAGCCGGCGAGCACCGGCAACATGCCGGCCTTGAAGCGAAAGATCGCGGTCGCCGCGAGAATAGCCAGGACCAAGGCCGCCCCATCGACGCTGGACAAAACAGGCGCGTCGAATGACAGCCCGTGCGAACGGATCGGCGTGACCATGCGAAACAGCGTGTGCATCGCGAACCAGATCGAGAGGTTCAGGATCACGCCGACGACAGCCGCCGTAATGGCGGTCAATGCGCCCGCGATCGCCTTGTTGCCGCGCAATGCCTCGACGTAGGGCGCGCCGAGAAATATCCAGAGGAAGCAGGGCGTAAACGTCACCCAGGTCGCCAGCAGGCCGCCGAACACGCCTGCCATGACAGGCGACAGCGCGCCGGGATCGCGAAACGCGGCCATGAACCCGACGAACTGCAGCACCATGATCAGCGGACCCGGCGTGGTCTCCGCCATGCCCAGCCCGTCGAGCATTTCACGCGGCTGCACCCAGTGAAAATTCTCGACGGCCTGCTGCGCCACATAGGCAAGCACCGCATAGGCGCCGCCGAACGTCACCATCGCCATCTTGCTGAAGAACACCGCGATCTGGCTGAACACATTGGCCGGACCGAGCAGTGCGAGCAAAAGGGCCACCGGCGTCAGCCACAGCATCAGCCAGAACATGCCGGTCCCGATCGCACGGGCGGCATTCGGTTGGATATGGTCGGGCACGTCATCGTCGAGCAGGTTGTCGATGACCGCGGAGTCTCCCGAACCGCCATGCGCGGCGGCCGCGAATTCGGGGCGGCCAAGTTTCGCGCCGACATAGCCGGTCAGTCCGGCCAGCAGGATGATGATCGGAAACGGCACGGCAAAGAAAAAGATCGCCACGAAGGTGATCGCGGCCAGACCGATCATCACGGGATTGCGCAACGCGCGCTTGCCGACGCGAAAGACCGCTTGAATCACGATCGCGAGCACGGCGCCTTTCAGGCCGAAGAACAAGGCTCCGACGATTCCAACGTTGCCGAACAGCGCATAGATCACGCTGAGCGCCATGATGCACACAACGCCCGGCAAAATGAAAAGAATGCCAGCCATCAGGCCACCGGCCGTCCGGTGCAGCAGCCAGCCGACATAGGTGGCAAGCTGCTGCGCCTCCGGGCCGGGCAGCAACATGCAGTAGTTCAGCGCATGCAGGAAACGGCCCTCGGAAATCCAGTTCTTTTCCTCCACGAGGATGCGGTGCATGACCGCGATCTGTCCGGCCGGCCCGCCGAAGCTGAGCAGCGCGATGCGCAGCCAGACGCCAAATGCCTCGCGGAAGCTAATGCCGTGGCCGCCCGCATACGACATGGATTTCGCATCTGCCGGAATCTCACTCATTGCTTCGCCCGGTTGGTTGGCCAGTTGTGGGTTTCGCCGGTCGCATCCCGGCACCAGCGATAGAACGCATCGTAGAGCGCGATGCCAGCCTCAAGCTGTTCGAGATCGTCGTTATACATGCGTGACAAGCCGAGCGAAGCGGCCAGCAGGCCGGGGGCCTCGGGGGAGAGCTCCGGCCGACCGGTATCCGCTCCCCGTACCATGGTCGCCAGCCGAAGCAGCGGCGGGGTCGCCAGGCCGAATTCCTCCACCATCACGTCGAAGGTGCAGAGCTCGCCGCGATGGCTCCAGAACACATTCTCGATATCGAACGCCGCGGCATGGAAACGCTCCGCCACCGCTTCGACTTCCGAGGGCGCGACGAACAGAAACACTGCGCGCGGATCGACGAAGCGGCGTATCAGCCAGGGGCAGGCAATGCGATCGACCTTCGGACGCGCGCGGGTGACCCAGACGGTCCTGCCGCTGATATCCACGGCCGGCAACTTTGCAATCGGGACCAATGGAAGCTTGGCGGCGGACCAGCCCTCGTATCCGCCATCGAGGGTTTCCGCGGGTATGCCGAGGTGCCGCAGCCAAGCGGCGACGCCTTCGGACAGCTTGTGACCGCGCTGACAGATGACGATCACGCTCTGTCCGCGGAACTCACCGGCCCATTCAGCGATCTGTTGGTCATCGCGGCGAACCGAGCCGGGAATAAGCCGCGGGTCGGCGGCGAAGTCCTCGGCAACTCGAACGTCGATCAGCGCCGGCGTATGCGGTGTGCCGATCAGGCGGGAAAGTTTATCACTGGCAATGGAAGTGTAGGATGACATGGCTGCGCCCTCGGAGGATCGGGACGCGATACTTGGGCATGTCGCCTCGTGGGGAGATCGCCTAACCCCATGCAGGGACTACAATGCAGCGTGCGGGATTTGTCAACTGCCTCCGCGCCGCTCAAGCCCTATCCCAGCGCGGCTTCTTTCACCGGGCTCGCCAGCACCTTGTCGATGCGGCGGCCGTCGAGGTCCACGACCTCGAAGTGCCAGGCATGGACGATGATCTGGTCGCCGACATCCGGGATCTTGCCGAATTCCTGCAGCAGGAATCCGGCAAAGGTCTGGTATGGCCGCTGCTGTGACGGCAGTTCGATACCGAGCAGGGCGGCGAATTCCATCGCCGGCATCCAGCCGGAGATCAAATAGGAGCCGTCTTCGCGTTTGAAGAATGCGGGTTCGGCTGGGCCGTCCTCGGTGTGAAACGAGCCGACGATCGATTCCAGAATATCCGCTGACGTCACCACGCCCTGGAACACGCCGTATTCGTCGTGCACCAGCCCCATATGCACCGGCGAGTCCCGGAGGATTGCGACGACATCGCGGGCATCGACGGATTCCGGAATCACCGGCGCCTCGCGCACCAGCGCGCGGAGGTCAGGCGTCTTGCCGGTGAGATAGGCATCGAGCAAGTCCTTGGCCTGGATGATGCCGATGGCGGAATCGCGGTTGCCGTCGAATACCGCGAAACGCGAGTGATTGCTGCCGGCCAGTTCCGCCTGGATTTCTTCGATCGGATCGGAGAGATCGATCATCGCCACCTCGTGACGCGGCGTCATCACCGCGCCGACCGGGAGGTCGCCAAGCCGCATCACGCCGGCGATCATTTCCTTCTCGCCGGGCTCCAGCACGCCGGCGGTTTCAGCCTCGGTAACGAGGGTGCGGATTTCATCCTCGCTGACTTTTTCGTCGGCGTCGCCGTGTTGGCCGAGCAGCCACAGCAGCGCCTTGCCGGAGCGATCCAGCAGCCACACCAGCGGCAGTGAAATCTTGGCGAGCAACACCATCGCCGGCGCGACGCGCACCGCAATCGCTTCCGGATCGCGCAACGCGATCTGCTTCGGCACCAGCTCGCCGATGATCAAGGAGGCGTAGGTAATGACGCTGACCACGACGCCGACGCCGAGCGCATCGGCGAGGCCTTTCGACAATCCGAACTCGAGCAGAAAGTCGGTCAGCCGCAGCCCCAGCGTGGCGCCGGAGAACGCGCCGGACAGCACCCCGATCAGGGTGATGCCGATCTGCACGGTGGAGAGGAACTTTCCGGGATCGGAAGCCAGCGCCAGCGCGCGGCGGGAGCCCTTGACGCCTTTTTCGACGAGGCCGGCGAGCCGGGCGGGGCGGGATGACACGATCGCCAGCTCCGACATCGAGAGCAGGCCGTTGACAACGATCAGGACCGTGACGATCCCGAGTTCGAGAGATAACACGCTTTATCCTTCTTGGATGAATGGCGGGTACCATAGCCTATCCAGACGCCGCGCACCATGATGACGCCGGCGGGCAATTCGACACTGCGATTTGAAAAAAAATTGAGCGACCTTGCGAAGACCCGGCTTGGCTTTGCTGTCGATGCCGCTGATGCCCAAGGTCGGCCACTGTTTGCCGGCCGTGATGGCGCGAATGCCGCGGTGAACCGGATCGGCGAACGCTTCGCCGGCAATCCTGCACCCAGCGATTGCGGCAGGAATTAGGTTCACCGCTCGGCTTGCGTGCGTCAATACAAGAAAATCGCCGTGGCTATACGCTTGTGTGATCGTGACGCACTGCGTTGCAAAATATTTCCACTTGAAGCCAAGTTTAGATGTACCATTATTAATGTTGGTCGTTCCTGCTTGCCGTCGTGGGGATATTGTTTTGAATCATTTGCAAAATTTGTCTCGGTTTTGTGACGTCATCGCAAGCCGTCCACGCCATGCTTTACGCGCAGCACCATTGTTCGCGCTGCTGATGTTTGCCGGCTGCGGCAAGAAGGAAGAGGCTGCCGCGCCGGCGCCGCCACCGGTGACGGTGGCGCAACCGACCAAGCGCACCGTCACCGACTGGGATGAATTCACGGGGCGTTTCGATGCCATCGAGCAAGTGCAAATTCGCGCCCGCGTCACCGGCTTCGTCAAGAGCGTCGACTTCAAGGACGGTGCCATCGTCAAGACCGGCGATCTGCTTTACACGATTGACCCTCGCCAGTACGAGGCCGCTGCCGAACAGGCGCAGGGCCAGCTCGACGACGCGAAGGCCAAGGTCGTACTGGCGCAGCGCGAACTCGAGCGCGCCACCACGCTGATCAAAACGCAGGCGATTTCCGAAAACATCGTCGACCAGCGCAGCCAGGCATTGGCCGCGGCAGAGGCCGCAACGCTGCAGGCCGAAGGCGCGCTGAAGCAGGCCCAGCTCAATGTCGAATACACCAAGGTGGTGGCGCCGATTGACGGCCGCGCCAGCCGCCATCTCGTCACGGTCGGCAATCTCGTGCAGGGCAGCGAGAGTGGCGCGACGCTGCTGACCTCGATCGTGTCGCTGAATCCGATTTATGTCTATTTCGACATGGATGAATCGATCTATCTCCGCAACAACCGGCTCTGGTTTGAAGGCAGGCGCCCAAGTTCGCGCGACACACCCAATCCGGTGCAGATCACGCTGACCGGCGAGACCAAGCCGTCGCACGATGGCAACGTGGATTTCCTCGACAACCGGCTCGACGTCAGCACCGGCACGCTGCGCGGCCGCGCACTGGTGGACAACCACGACCTGTCGATTCTGCCGGGCCAATTCGCGCGGGTGCGCGTGATCGGCAGCGCACCCTATGAAGGCCTGCTGCTGCCCGACACCGCGATTGCCACCGACCAGTCGCGAAAAATTGTGTTCGTGGTCAAGGACGACAACACCGTGGAAGCGCGACCTGTGGTGCTCGGACCATTGGATGACGGCCTGCGAGTGATCCGCGAAGGCCTGAAGTCCGAGGACAAGGTGATTGTTGAGGGGCTGCAGCGCGCTCGGATCGGCGCCAAGGTAACGCCAAAAGCGCCCGCTGCGGCAACTGGCGCCAAGCCATGAATCTCGGCAGCCTCTCCATCAACCGCCCCATTCTGGCGATGGTACTGTCCATCGTGCTGCTGATCGTCGGCGCCATCGCCTACACCACGCTGCCGGTGGCGGAATATCCGCAGGTCGCGCCGCCCACCGTGGTCATCACCACGCAATATCCCGGCGCCTCCGCGCAGACCGTGTCGGACACCGTGGCGACGCCGATCGAGCAGGAGATCAACGGCGTCGAGGACATGCTGTACATGTACAGCCAGGCCACCTCGAACGGCCAGCTCAACATCACCGTGACCTTCAAGCTCGGCACCGATCTCGACAAGGCCCAGGTGCTGGTGCAGAACCGCGTCGCCATCGCGCAGCCGCGGCTGCCGGAAGAGGTGCAGCGCGTCGGCGTCGTCACCCGCAAGAACAGTCCCGACCTGCTGATGGTCGTGTTCATGCTGTCGCCGGACGACACCTACGACCAGCTCTACATTTCCAACTATGCGCTGCGTCAGGTCCGCGACCAGCTGCTACGGCTCGATGGCGTCGGCGACATCACCATCTTCGGCGCTCGCGATTATTCGATGCGATTATGGCTCGACCCCGACAAGATAGCCAATCTCGGCATGACCGCCGGCGAAGTGATCGCGGCGGTACGCGCGCAGAACCTTCAGATTGCTGGCGGCCAGATCGCCGAGCCGCCGATCTCCGATCGCGCCTTTGCGCCGAACCTGACCTTCACCGGCCGTCTGAAAGACACTGCCGAATTCGAGAACATCGTCATCAAGGCCGGCACCGAGGGCCGCACCACGCGGCTGCGCGATGTCGCCCGCATTGAGCTTGGCGCGCTGGCTTACACCACCAACAGCTTCCTGCTGCGCAAGCCGGCGGTCGGTCTCGGTATCTCACAGCGCCCCGGCTCCAACGCGCTAGGCACCGCCAAGGCCGTGTCCGACACCATGATCAAGCTGAAGAAGGATTTCCCGAAAGGGCTCGAATACAATATCGGTTATGACCCGACCGAGTTCATCGCGCAGTCCGTCAGCGAGCTGATCAAAACCATCTACGAGGCGATGGTGCTGGTCGTCATCGTCGTGCTGGTGTTCCTGCAAGGCTGGCGTCCGGCGATTATTCCGATCATCGCCATTCCGGTGTCGCTGGTGGGCACCTTCGCCGTGATGGCTGCGCTTGGCTTCTCCATCAACAACCTTACCTTGTTCGGCCTCGTGCTCGCCGTCGGCATCGTTGTCGACGACGCCATCGTTGTGGTCGAGAATGTCGAGCGGCATCTTGCCGAAGGCAAGAGCCGGCGCGACGCAGCCTTGCGCACCATGGAAGAAGTCGGCGGCGCGCTGGTCTCGATTGCGCTGGTGCTGTGCGCGGTGTTCGTGCCCACCGCCTTCATCGGCGGCATCTCCGGGCAGTTCTTCCAGCAATTCGCCATCACCATCGCGGTCGCCACCGCGATCTCCTGCTTCTGTTCGCTGACGCTGTCGCCGGCGCTGGCTTCGCTGATTCTGGAGGCGCACCACGAGAAGAAGCCGCCAGCCAGCTGGAATTTCGTCGCGCGCGGCTGGGGCGCTTTCACAGGTGCCTTCAACCGCGGTTTCGACAGGCTCTCGCACGGCTACGGGAGTGCCGCTGGTTTTGTGATCAGGCATTCAGCCCTGATGCTTCTGCTCTACGCCGTGCTGATCGGCTCGGCCGGCTGGTTGCTTTATACCACGCCGCAGGGCTTTATCCCGGCGCAGGATCGCGGCTACGTCATCGTCGTCGTGCAACTGCCCGGCGCGGCATCGTTGGCCCGCACCACCGAGATTGTCCGCGAGGTCGAGCGCATCTCGCTGGACACGCCCGGCGTCATCCGCGTCGCTGCCTTTGCCGGCTTGAACGGTGCGACCCGCACGCTGGCCAGCAACTCCGCGGCCTTGTTTCCTGTTTTCGAGGCCCCCGAGGAGCGCGCGAAGAAGGGCGTTACCGCCAATGGCATCACCGCCGAACTGCGCAAGCGCCTGTCGGTCATCGAAGGCGCCGTTGTGATCGTGGTGCCGCCACCCGCAGTGCCCGGCATCGGCACCGGCGGCGGTTTCGCGATGCGCATTCTCGACAACCAAGGCAGGGGTCCCGATCTGCTGGCGGCGGCGACTGATGAACTGGTCAATGCGGCGCGCAAGGCGCCCGGACTGACCGCGGTGTTCTCGCCGTTTTCCGCCAACACCCCGCAGGTGTTCGTCGACATCGACCGGCAGAAGGCGCAGATGCTCAGCGTCCCCGTCCAGAACGTCACCGACGCAATCGAGATCTATTTCGGCTCGTCCTACGTCAATGACTTCAACATTCTCGGCCGCACCTATCACGTCACCGCCCAGGCCGACTTGCCGTTCCGCAAGGAAATCCCCGACGTCGCGCGTCTGCAGACCCGCAACACCGCTGGCGACATGGTGTTGCTCGGTAGCGTGGTGAATTTCAGGGATACGGCGGGCCCCGATCGCGTGCCGCGTTACAACCTGTATCCGGCATCCGAGATCCAGGGCGACACCATTCCCGGCACCAGTTCGGCGACGGCGCTTGCGACGATAAAGAAGCTCGCCGATGAAACCTTGCCGAGCGGCTTTACGTTCGAATGGACCGATCTGTCGTATCAGCAGGTGACCGGCGGCAATTCCGGCCTCTACGTGTTCCCGATCTGCGTGCTGTTCGTGTTCCTGGTGCTGGCCGCGCAATATGGCAGTTGGTCCTTGCCGTTCGCGGTGATCCTGATTGTGCCGATGTGCTTGCTCGCAGCGACGATCGGCGTGCGCATCATGGGACAGGACATCAACATCCTCACCCAGATCGGTTTTGTCGTGCTGGTCGGGCTCGCCGCCAAGAACGCGATCCTGATCGTCGAATTCGCCCGGGATATCGAGCATGGAGGGCGCGGCCAGCTCGAGGCTGTGATCGAGGCCTGCCGGTTGCGGCTGCGCCCGATCCTGATGACGTCGTTCGCCTTCATCCTCGGCGTGCTGCCGCTGGTGATCTCGTCGGGTTCCGGTTCCGAGATGCGCCAGGCCGTCGGCGTCGCGGTGTTCTTCGGCATGCTCGGCGTCACGCTGTTCGGCCTGATTTTCACGCCGATCTTCTACATCCTGATCCGGCGCCTATTCCCGGGTTCGGTCATTGTTCCCGGCGGTGATCGCGGCGCGAATATCTAGGCGTTCGCCCAACAACCTAGGCGCGTCCAGGTTCGTCATGCGCGGCCTTGTGTCGGGCATCCACGTTTTGGCACAATAACAAGGAAGGCGTGGATCGCCGGGAGATCTGGCGCGAAGACGCGCTTGGCGCTTTTCCCGGCCTTGACGAACGATAGGCTTTTCGATGGACACCGCACCACGACTGAAACTGATGAGCTGGCTGGTCGGTGAGGGGCTCACCGGTCTGCCCGAAAACGACCTGATCCGCGGCTTCTGCGAGCGCGCCCGCGATGGCGGCCTTGACCTGTCGCGCGGCCTCGTTTTCATCGACACGCTGCATCCGATCTTCGAGGGCCGCGGCTTTCGCTGGAACGACACCGAGACCAACGAGAGCGATGCGTTCGAATATGGCTCGACCGAGCAGGGCGAGGCCGCCACCAACTGGCGACGCTCGGCGTTCTTCCACATGCTCGAGCACGGCCACGACGAGATGCAGATCAACGTCGCCGATACGCAATCCCACAATTTCTCGATGATCGGCGATCTCGCCAATAACGGC
>JAQGKA010000215.1 GCA_028290355.1 Tardiphaga sp.
GGGGAGGCCCCCTTGGTTGAGAACAGGATCAGGCGATGGCCGTTTTCCAGCCGCCACTGTTCGAAGTGCCCCCAGGAATCGTGCCTGACAATGCTGACCTGGTCGAGGTAGTCCATCCCGGCGCGGCGGAAGTGGCGGTCGGAAATCGGGAAGCCGGCCGGCTCGATGATATGGGCCTCGACACCCAGGCAGGCGCAGAGCCGCAGAATCGTCCCGGTGTTCTGCGGAATGTCAGGCTGGTAGAGCGCGATGCGCATGGGATCCCGGCTCCGGGCGGGAGCATTGCCCGCCATTCGTGGCAGGCCATAGCGTCCCGGCACCGGGGCGGCAAGTCGCGCACTACTCGGCCGGCGCCAGCCGGCCGTCCGGCTGCGCCAACGAAGTTTCCCGAACCCGGACCCGCGCCCGGCGCTTGCGCCACCAGATCACCACGCCGGTCACCGACAGCGCCGCGACGACGAGGCCCATGATTGAGATCAGGATGCGGCCGGGCAGGCCGACGATGCGTCCGGAATGCAGCGGAAACTGCGCCTGCACGAAGATGTCGGCGGCGGTGCCGGCCCAGGGCAGGCGCTGGCCGATCGGACGGCCATCCTCGCTGTCGTAATACAGTTGAGCGGGACCGACGCCGCCAGCGCCGTGATCGTCGCCAGGATGGAAGAACGCTGCGGCATAGACGCCGTGCGCCGGACCGTAATTGATCGAGCCGACCGGCGTGGTTCAGCCGCGGGCTTTGCCGTCGGCGGTCGCGCGGGTGATGATGTCCGCATAGGTCATCTTCGGCTCGACAGGATTGTCGAGATGACGATATTCGCGCTGCTCGTAGGGTGTCGGGGTGTAGTTCGATACCGTCTTCATGATCGGCGAAAACACTTCGTAGTACAGATTGAGCGAGAACGCGGTGAAGGCGATGATGAACAGCAATGCCCAGGTCCACAGGCTGAAGGCACGGTGTTGTCGAAATTGATCCGGTAGGCGCTGCCGGTGGTCTTGATCATCCAGGCTGGCTTCCAGCGCGCCCAGAAACCCTTGCCGAGTTCACGCGCGACGGCGGGGGCTGCGCCGGCCTTGGCGCGTTTGCGCGACGGCAGTGTCAGATAGAAGCCGACGAAGCAGTCGATGGTCCAGATGATGGCGATGATGCCGAGGATGCGCATGCCCCAGCGATCGCTGCCCCAGAATTCGGGAATGTGCATCGTGTAGTGCAGCTTGTAGAGAAACGAGACGAAGTTCTCGCGCGTCACCGGCCACACGGCGCCCCAGTAGCGCCGCCCCAGTTCCACGCCGGTGTTTGGATCGAGGAAGATCTGATTGTAGTCGAGCGTGTAGCGCTTGCTGGTCGCGGGATCGATCCGCGGCAGCACGAAGAACCACAGCGACTCGCCCTTCTCGGGCGTCATGAACATGTGGATCACGCGCGCGCGCGGATCGCGCTGTTCGATCAGCTTGACGAGGTCGACGGAGGGGATGGCAGCGCCGGTGGTCGTGACGTCGAACAGCTTCTTGTTCAGAATGTCGTCGAGCTCGTGGTCCCAGGAGATGACGGCGCCGGTGATGCCCGAGAAAAACAGGAAGGCTGCGGTGAGAAGTCCGGCCCATCGATGCAGGCGCCCGAAGATTGATCTCATGGCGTTCCGCCCGTGTTGTTGTGGTTGCGCTTACTATCAAAAACGACTACCGCCGGTCGAGGGACCGGAGGTGGCGTATTGTCGCGCTCTAGGGTGGTTCTAAACTCACCAACGATAGGTCAGCTTGGCAACCGCCTTGCGGGCATCGGCATAGAAGCAACCGCCGTGCTGTAGCAGCGTGAGCGTGGTGTCCTCATCCGGCTTGAAGGTGACGGCCGGTGCGATGAAGACCCGATTGTCCCTGACGAAATCGACCTGGCTACCGCCGTCGCGGACCATGCCGGTCAGGCGCCACAGCGCGGTGCCTTCCTTGTTGCCGGGGCCGCTGCCACCGAACATCACGGAGGACGGCCCTATCGGTGCCGCCTGTGGCACACGCGCCGCGCGGTTGGACCGCGTCGCCCGGTTGGCCGACGAATTGCGGGAGGGCTGGGTCGCAGCCGGGCGGGCCAGGTGCTGCGGGGCCTCGACCGTCACCGGCGGCAGGGTGGACTGCGCCTTGGCACTGGTTGGTGCCGACAAGGCGAGTGTGCTGGCTGCGCCAAGGCAAAACGCCCGCCACGTCTTCGCGCCAACAGGAGCTTCAAGATGGGATACGAATAGGGATATTTTCACGCCGGCTTGCCCTCATGGGACCCGGCACTGCGCCGGTATTCTGGCCTCCTGTCGCTCTATTCGTTGCTGGCTGCGGGATACAGCGGTGGGTTGTTAGAATAGATTCAGAAGCACGTCGCGCGATCGGGCATGTTGCTGAAACAGCGCTGAAACCGGCGTCTTCTGCGACAATCTGTCAGATTCAAAGCTCGGTCGAACCGACGGCGGAGAGGCGCTGTGCGTTCGCAAATGCGAATCGGAGGCGTCCGACCAGCGCGGCAGCAGGGCGCGTCCCCGCGACTCGGGAAGGCTGATTCTGCGAGCGGTTATCTGCGACCAACGACACCTCGAAGGGGCTTCTCGCGCGGTCCCCGGCAGAGTTGCCGTTGTGGATTAGCCCCACGCTTGGAAGGGCATGGATGGTTTTAGTGCATTGCACCTAGTCGGGCGGAGTGCGGGCTTGCACTGCCGCGGCAAGGGTGCCAATAGAACGATTCTGGACTGCGTGTTCCGCCTGTTGGGCCGGGACAAGTGGTCGTTCTGCCGCCGCGGGGGTCGCGGGCGCCGGCAGCCTCTCCAGGTCGCACGCATCTCGCGTCATCAGGAGTGGCTCCACCGGCCGCAGATGAGAAAGGGCTTGGAATCGTGACGACAACGTCTTCGGCGGAGCACACGCGCCGTGATTTCCTCTTCGTGGCTACGGGAGCCGTGGCCGCGGTAGGCACCGCCGCCGTGATCTGGCCATTGATTTCCCAGATGAATCCGGACGCTTCGACCATCGCGGCAGGCGCGCCGATCGAAGTCGATCTGGCGCCGATCGCCGAGGGGCAGGACATCAAGGTGTTCTGGCGCGGCAAGCCGATCTACATCATGAACCGGACCAAGAAGCAGATCGACGAGGCGCGCTCGGTGCCGACCGCGAGCCTGCCCGATCCGGCCTCCGACCAATCCCGCGTCAAGGAAGGCCACGACCAGTGGCTGGTGGTGATCGGCATCTGCACCCACCTCGGCTGCATCCCGATCGCCCATGAAGGCGATTATGACGGCTTCTTCTGCCCCTGCCACGGCTCGCAGTACGATTCCTCCGGGCGCGTCCGGCGCGGTCCCGCGCCGCTGAACCTGCCGGTGCCGCCCTACGCTTTCGTTTCCGACAGCAAAATCAAGATCGGCTGAGTTTTGGGTCCCGCCCGAAGCCACGCCGATAAAGTCGTTTCTCTCCTCAGGATCGCATCATGAGCGGACCATCCACCTACCAGCCGACCAATCCCGCCCTGCAGTGGATCGAACGGCGTCTGCCGATCATCGGTCTGATCCACTCCTCGTTCGTGGCGTATCCGACGCCGCGCAACCTGAACTACTGGTGGACGTTCGGCGGCATCCTGTCCTTCATGCTCGGCGTGCAGATCGTCACCGGCGTGATCCTGGCGATGCATTACACCCCGCATGTCGACATGGCCTTCAACTCGGTCGAGAGCATCGTTCGTGACGTGAACTATGGCTGGCTGCTGCGCTACCTGCATTCCAACGGCGCTTCGATGTTCTTCATCGCCGTTTACATCCACATGCTGCGCGGGCTTTATTACGGATCGTACAAGGAGCCGCGCGAGATCCTCTGGATCCTCGGCGTGATCATCTATTTGCTGATGATGGCGACCGGTTTCATGGGCTACGTGTTGCCGTGGGGCCAGATGAGCTTCTGGGGCGCCACCGTCATCACCAACCTGTTCTCCGCCATTCCCTATGTAGGCGACAGCATCGTCACCTTGCTGTGGGGCGGCTATTCGGTCGGCAACCCGACCCTGAACCGCTTCTTCTCGTTGCATTACCTGCTGCCCTTCGTGATCGCCGGCGTCGTCGTGCTGCACGTCTGGGCGCTGCATGTCGCCGGTCAGAACAACCCGGCCGGCGTCGAGCCGAAGACCGAGAAGGACACCGTGCCGTTCACGCCCTACGCGACCATCAAGGATGGTTTCGGCATGGTGTGCTTCATGATCTTCTACGCCTGGTTCGTGTTTTACATCCCGAACTACCTCGGCGATCCCGACAACTACATCATGGCGAATCCGGGCGTGACCCCGGCGCACATCGTGCCGGAATGGTACTACCTGCCGTTCTACGCGATCCTGCGGTCGATCCCGAGCAAGCTCGGCGGCGTGATCTGCATGTTCGGCGCCATCCTCGTGCTGGCGTTCCTGCCCTGGCTCGACAACGCCAAGACCCGTTCGTCGCGCTATCGCCCGATCGCCAAGCAGTTCTTCTGGATGTTCGTGGCGGTGTGCGTGCTGCTTGGCTGGCTCGGTGCCCAGCCGGCGGAAGGCGTCTACACCATCGCTTCGCGCATCCTGACCTTCTGCTACTTCGCCTACTTCCTGATCGTGCTGCCGATCCTGAGCCGGATCGAGAAGCCCCGCACGGTGCCGAACTCGATCGCCGACGACGTGCTGGCCAAATACGGCAAGAAGGTCGCCTCCGCGATCGTCGCGCTGGTCCTTGCCGGCGGCCTGGTCGCCGGCAGCATGCAAGACGCCAAAGCTCAGGAGCATGGCGGTCCGGTACCGCCGTCGCTGAGCTGGTCGTTTGCCGGCCCGATCGGCAAGTTCGACCGTGGCGCGCTGCAGCGCGGCTACAAGGTTTACAAGGAGGTCTGCTCGACCTGCCATTCGATGAACCTGCTGCACTTCCGCAACCTCGCCGACGAGGGCGGTCCCGGATTCAGCACGGCGCAGGCGCAGGCCGTGGCGTCCGACGTCAAGGTCCAGGATGGTCCCAACGACGCCGGCGACATGTTCGACCGTCCCGGCCGCCTCGCCGACAAATTCCCGGCTCCGTTCCCCAACGAGCAGGCCGCCCGCGCGGCCAATGGCGGCGCGCTGCCGCCGGATCTGTCGCTGATCGCCAAGGCGCGCGGCTACGACCGCGGCTTCCCGCAGTTCGTCTTCGACTTCTTCAAACAGTTCCAGGAGAAGGGTCCGAACTATGTCACCGCCCTGCTGCAGGGCTATGTCGATCCGCCGCCGAAGGATTTCGCTCTGCCGGCCGGCTCGTACTACAACACGTACTTCCCCGGCCACGCCATCAAGATGCCGAAGCCGATCTCCGACGACCAGGTGACCTATGATGACGGCACGCCGCAGAAGGTCGACCAGTACGCCAAGGACGTCGCGACGTTCCTGATGTGGACCGCGGAGCCGCACCTCGAAGCCCGCAAGCGCCTCGGCCTGCAGGTCATGGTGTTCCTGATCATCTTTGCCGGCCTGATGTACTTCACGAAGAAAAAAGTCTGGGCCAACGCGCACTAAGCTATGCGGCACGGACAGAGTTGAAAAAGCCCCTGCGGGGGCTTTTTTGTTGCCGCATTGCTTCCTGATCACAGCAGCGCCAAGATCGGCGCCAACCAATCCGATCCGATCCACAGCAATCCCGGAGGACATCATGGGCACCCACATCACCTTCAAGCGGCCGGACGGCAAGGAAACCGGCGGCTATCTCGCCAACGCCTCGGTCGGCAATGCGCCGGGCGTCGTGGTGATCCAGGAATGGTGGGGCCTGCAGGAGCAGATCAAGGGCCTGGCCGATCGCTTCGCGCTGGCCGGTTTCGATGCGCTGGCGCCGGATCTCTACAACGGCGTGGTTGTGCCCTATCACGACACGGACGCCGCCGGCAAAGAGATGAACTCGCTGGATTTCATGGATGCGACGACGCAGACCGTGCGTGGCGCCGCGCAGTATCTGGCGCGCAACGGCGCCAAGGTCGGCCTCACCGGCTTCTGCCTTGGCGGCGCGGTGACCGTGATCGGCGCCTGCAAGATTCCGGAATTGAAGGCGGCCGTGGCGTTCTACGGCATCCCGCCGGAAGGCGCCGCCAAACCCGCCGATGTCCAGGTGCCGCTGCAGGGCCACTTCGCCAACCGCGACGACTGGTGCACCCCGGCCGTGGTCGATGCCTTTGAGAAGGGTCTGAAGGCCGCCGGCAAGACTGCCGAGATATTCCGCTACGAGGCCGACCACGCCTTCGTCAACGAACAGCGCGCTGCGGTGCATGATCGTGAAGCCGCCGAGCTGGCCTGGGGCCGGGCGACGGCGTTCTTCAAGAAGCATCTGGGGTGACTTGACGGGGGGCTCCCACGACCGCAGATCGTCAATTCGTTCTGGCCATGAATATGAATCCGGCAATTTCCGATCTGCGGCAGCGGCCTGAATTCTTCGATGCGGTGGCCGATCGCATCTGGCGGGCGTGGTGGGAGCCGC
Organism: Tardiphaga sp.; assembly: GCA_028290355.1. Taxonomy (GTDB): domain Bacteria; phylum Pseudomonadota; class Alphaproteobacteria; order Rhizobiales; family Xanthobacteraceae; genus Tardiphaga. Next base: position 6,471 of record JAQGKA010000215.1, read on the forward strand.
ATGGTGTGGCGCTCGAATACATTTCGGGTCGCTTGAAGGAAAATTTGGCCGGCAGCCCCATGCCACGGGCGTTCGTCGCGCATTTCGATGGCATCTTTGCCGGCACCGCGTCGATCATTGCTTCGGATCTCGACGAGCGTCCGCAATACACGCCCTGGGTGGCTGCCGTCTGGATCGAACCGCAATTCCGCTCGCGCCAGATTGGCCGCCAGCTTGTCGAACACGCGGCGGGATATGCCTTCGGCGCAGGCATTCCACACGTCTATCTCACGGCCAGGCCGGCGCGCCGATCCTATTACGAAGGGCTGGGCTGGACACCGATTGAGGATGGCGTCGGGGACCTGCAGCTCACGGTTTTCGTCCGGGAGCAGGGCGCCGGCACACCCGGCAGCCCGCAAAACATGCCCCGGCTCCCTTGACCTTGCCGCCCGGCCATGGCTCATTGCGCGCCATGAACACCGCCGTCCGCAACACCCGTCTTTGGTGGCGCACCTCCTGAACGAGGTGGCTGTGCGATTTTCTGTTTTTCAATCGTCGAAGGCCGCCATCGCAGTGCGACGGCCTTTGTTCGTTTGTCCTGTGTGGCGCTCCTCCGGCCAATTTTGTAAGAGGACGCCATGAACAGGACGGTTTTTTCGCTTCCCACGGACAGCACCTACCAGACCCGCGCCGGTCTCACGGTGGCGCGCCATGTCGCGCAGTTTACCGGCGGTACCGCGCTCGATGACCTGATCGAGCTGCTGGACCGCCGCCGTGGCGTGGTGCTGTCGTCGGGTACCACGGTGCCCGGTCGCTATGAGAGTTTCGACCTCGGCTTTGCCGATCCGCCGCTGCTGCTGGAAACCACCGGGCCGCAATTTTCGCTGCAGGCGCTGAACGCCCGCGGCGAGGTGCTGATCGCCTTCCTCGGCGACACCCTGCGCGACCCCTGCGTTGTCATCGTCGAGATAACCCCGATCCGGCTGAAAGGTCACATCGTTCGCGGCGATTCCCCGGTCGACGAGGACCAGCGCACCCGGCGAGCCAGCGTGATGTCGCTGGTGCGCGATATGGTGGCGCAGCTGTTCTCGTCGGACGA
>JAQGKA010000225.1 GCA_028290355.1 Tardiphaga sp.
TTCGTCGTCGATGGCCACGCTGCCGATCTCATGATCGTCGCAGCCCGCAGCGCCGGCGCTCCCGGTGAACGCGAGGGACTGACGCTGTTTCTGGTCGATCCCAAGACAAAGGGCATCGAACTCGAACGCACCGCGATGGTGGATTCGCACAACGCCGCGCGGATCGTGTTCGACAATGTCGAAGTCAATGCCGATGGCGTGCTCGGCGAGGTCGATCAGGGCGGCGTGCTGCTGGAAGGCGTGCTGAATATCGGCCGCGGCGCGGTGGCGTCAGAGATGGTTGGGGTGAGCGAGGAAGTGTTCGGCCGCACCGTTTCCTATCTCAAGGAGCGCAAGCAGTTCGGCAAGTTGATCGGCGAATTCCAGGCGCTGCAGCACCGCGCTGCGCATCTCTATACCGAGATCGAGATCACGCGCGCCGCCGTGCTGAAGGCGCTGCAGATGCTCGATGAGAATTTCGACAATGCCGGTGCGGCTGTTGCTGTGGCGAAGGCTCGTGCCGGCACTACGGCGACACTCGCGGTGCAGGAAGGCGTGCAGATGCATGGCGGCATGGGCATGACCGACCAGTTCGACATCGGCTTCTTCATGAAGCGCGCCCGGGTCTGCCAGGAACTGTTCGGCGACAGCAACTTTCACGCCGATCAACTGGCGCGGCTGAAGAATTACTGAGAATGCCCTCATGGTGAGGAGGCCTTGCGGCGCAATTGCGCCGCTGGCTTGCGCCGTCTCGAACCATGAGGATGCGGGGCTCATCCTTCGAGACGCGCGCGAAGAGCGCGCTCCTCAGGATGAGGGCGACCTACCGGATCGGTGGCGCGTATTGAATGCCGCCGGCGCTCCACAGCTGGTTCAGGCCGCGCGGAATCCGCAGCTTGGATCCGGTGCCGACATTGCGCTCGTAGACTTCGCCGTAATTGCCGACGTGGCGGATGATCCGTGCCGCCCAGTCCTTGCCGAGGCCGAGGTCCTCGCCATAAGCGCCTTCGGTGCCGACCAGACGCATCACGTCCGGCTTCTTCGATTTCAGGGCTTCGTCGATGTTCTGCGAGGTGATGCCGAGTTCTTCGGCATTGATCATCGCATACAGCGTCCACTTCACGATCATCATCCAGTCGTCGTCGCGCTGCCGCACCACCGGCGCCAGCGGCTCCTTCGAGATCACGTCGGGCAGGATGACGTGGTCGTCGGGCTTCGCCAAGGTCAGCCGCAATGCGTAGAGCTGCGAGGCGTCCGCGGTGAAGGTGTCGCACTGGCCTGAATTATAGGCTTTGACGACATCGTCGAGCTTGGCGAACTTCATCTCGGTGTATTTGATGTTGTTGGCGCGGAAATAGTCCGCGAGGTTCAGCAGCGTGGTGGTGCCGTCCTGCACGCAGACCTTGCTGCCGTCGAGCTCGAGGGCGGAATCGACGTTGCGCGCTCTGGGCACCATGAAACCTTCGCCGTCGTAATAGGACACGGCGGGGAAATACAGGTCGTAATTGGTTTCGCGCGACATGCTCCAAGTCGAATTGCGGCTGAGGATATCGACCTTGCGGCTCTGCAATTCCTTGAAGCGGTCGCTGGCATCGAGCGGAACGAAGGTCACTTTCTTCGGATCGTTGAAGATCGCGGCTGCCACGGCGCGGCAGAAATCGACGTCGAAGCCGTTCCAGTTGCCCTTGTCGTCGGGGGAGGAGAAGCCGGGCAGGCCGGTATTGACGCCGCACAGTACGGCACCGCGGCGGATCGTGCGCTTCAGCGTCTTGGTGTCGTAGCGTTCATAGGTGATGGCGGCGGCGGCGACCGCGGCTGCCACGACGAGGCCGATGGCAAGCCCGGTTTGAAAGGTCCGCTTCATCCACATGATTTCACTCACCAGCCATCGGGAAAAATTTCAGGATTTGGAAAAGGTCGAGGCGCCGCGCGTTTACAGCTCGGGCTTCTGCCGCACGATCACCTTGGTGCCGACGGGGATCCGGTCGTAGAGATCGGCGACGTCGGAATTGACCAGGCGGAAGCATCCGGACGACACGGCGGTGCCGATGGTGTCCGGCCGGTTGGTGCCATGGATGCGATAGACGGTGGCGCCGAGATACAGCGCGCGGGCGCCGAGCGGATTGCCGGGGCCGCCGGCCATGAAGCGCGGCAGATAGGGCTGGCGCTCAATCATCTCCGGCGGCGGCGTCCAGTCCGGCCATTCCGCCTTGCGCGATATTTTTAACAGGCCCTGCCAGGTGAAGCCGTCGCGGCCGACGCCAATGCCATAGCGAATGGCGCGGCCATTGGGCTGCACCACATAGAGATGCCGTTCCGAGGTCTGGATGATGATGGTGCCGGGCGCCTCGGTGGTGCGGTACAACACCATGGTCTTCTGGAATTCCGGTTCGAGCTGCACGGAGTCATCGGGGATCAGGCCGGGCTGGTCGCCGACATCGGGCTGGGCCGCGTAACCCTGCGAGGCCGACAGCATCAGGCCAGCTGCGACAGTCAGTTGAAGCCAGATCGTGCGCCGAAAATTGATCATCGAAACGTCTCCGGTTGGCAATTCAGCCGCTATGTATCACCCCGGCCAAATCACTGGAACCATCAAATCGCACGGCGGTCGCGATGGCAAGCAAACGAGCCGCGCGCCGAACGCAGTGCGCTACTGTTCACGCTGCAGCGCCGCTCGTGACACATTTAATAAACCGGCCGAATTTCTATTTCGGCGCGATCCACAGCCGCAGGCCGTAGCCGATGATCGCCACGGTGCCGACGCCGCCGGCCCATAGCGCCACGAACCACAGCAGACGCTGCGCCAGCGGCCGTGGCTTTTCCTGCGGTGCGGGAGACATCAGTGATAGCCAGCCCCGGCACTGACCTTGCCGCGAAACACGTAATAGGCCCATGCCGTATAAGCGAGAATGATCGGCACCAGCACCGCGATGCCGTAGCTCATGAACACCAGGCTGTTGTCGGGCGCCGCCGCCTGCCAGATGGTGATGCTGCGCGGCACGATATAGGGCCACATGCTGATGCCCAGCCCGGCATAGGACAGCGCAAACAGCGTCAGCGACAGGAAGAACGGCCGGTAGTCCTGCTTGGCGGAGAGGCTGCGCAGCAGCAGCACGGTGACCGCGGCAACCGCGATCGGCACCGGCGCGGTGACGATAATGTTCGGCCAGGCGAACCAGCGCCTTGCATATTCGGCGTCGAGGAACGGCGTCGCCAGGCTGACCACGCCGATGGCGCCAAGCATTGCGAACAGCAGCCACCAGCTCAGCCGGTAGGCGTGATCGCGCAGTTCGCCTTCGGTCTTCATCACCAGCCAGGTGGCGCCGAGCAGGCCATAGCCCGCAATCAGTGCGAAGCCGGTCAGGATGCTGAACGGCGTCAGCCAGTCCCACCAGCCGCCGCCATAGTGGCGGCCATTGACGTTGACGCCCTGCAGGATGGCGCCGAGCGCGACGCCCTGCGCCAGTGTCGCCAGCATCGAGCCGCCGGCAAAGGCGATGTCCCAGAGATTGCGTTCGCGCCGCGATCGCCAGCGGAATTCGAAAGCCACGCCGCGAAACACCAGCCCCAGCAGCATGACGATCATCGGCGTGTACAGCGCCGGCATCAGTACCGAATAGGCCAGCGGGAACGCCGCCATCAGCCCGCCGCCGCCGAGCACCAGCCAGGTCTCGTTGCCGTCCCACACCGGCGCGACGGAATTCATCATCACGTCGCGGTCTTCCTTCTTCGGAAACAGCGGAAACAGCATGCCGAGGCCGAGATCGAAACCGTCCATCACCACATAGACGAACACGGCGAAGGCGATGATGAACGCCCAGATGGCTGCGATGTCGATCATGACTGATGTCCATGAGCTGCGGCGCCGGCTGCCGGCGTAATGCCTGCCGCGCGTACCGGCACGTCGCCGCGCGGGCCTTCCTCGCCGTGATGCGGCGGCGCCGCCATCATGCGGAGAATGTAGATCGTACCCGCTGCGAACACCGCGAAATAGACGACGACAAAGGCGATCAGTGACGACGCCACCGCGGGGGCGGCGAGCGGCGAGACGGACTCCGCGGTGCGCAACAGCCCGAACACGGTGAAGGGTTGCCGCCCGGTCTCGGTGGTCACCCAGCCCGCCAGCACGGCGACGAAGCCCGCCGGTCCCATCGCCATCGCGAAGATATGCATGAAACGCGACTGATAGAGCTCGCCGCGCCAGCGCATCACCAGGCTCAGCAATCCCAGGCCCAGCATCAGGAAGCCGATGCCGACCATGATGCGGAACGACCAGAAAGTGATCGGCACCGGCGGCCAGTTTT
>JAQGKA010000317.1 GCA_028290355.1 Tardiphaga sp.
TCTCGGCTGACGTGATCAGCTTCGAGGCGCCGCCGACGCCCATGAAGTGCGCCATGTAGAGTTCGGCGTCGGTCGGACGACGGCCGATCGCGCCGGTGAGCTTGAAGCTGTTGGACTGCGTCAGCACGCCGGCCATCGCCGAACTCGCCACCGGATCGTCGCGCAGCTTGAGGATTTCCGCCTTGGCGGTGGGGTCGCTGACGGAATAGCTGCCCGACGCGGACTTGGTGATGGCGTCGGCATACTTGCCATAGCCGAGCTGGGTGCCGGCTTCCTTGACGGTGCCGAGCCAGGTCTGGTCGATGAACTGAAACAGCCCCTTGGCCGACGATGTCGAGGCCGTCGCCGACGGATTGAGATTGGATTCCATCTTGGCGGTGGCGAGCAGATATTCGAAGCTGGTGCCTGTGGTGCCGGCAGCATTCTTGATCGCGCCCGTCACCTGACTGCGCGATGGAGTGACTGCTCTAGCTATGCTGGTCGCATCGACCGCCATCTTGGTGCCCCGCTCCCCGCGAAACGACCGCTCGACTCGCGAGCGCTGTCAGCTGCGCCAAAGCTTGGGCACCCTGCGGCCCTCATGGTTAATGACCGGTTAACAGCAACATATCGTCACGAACCCTAGCGATAGACCTTGGCGGGATCGAACACCTTGTCGGCATCGACGAACGACACTTTTGCCGCGCCGTCCTGGCCCGTGGTGATCGCGCGGTAGAAGCACGAGCGACGGCCGGTATGGCAGGCGGCGCCGCCAGCCTGCTCGACCCGGATCCAGATCGCATCCTGGTCGCAATCCATCCGCATCTCCACCACGCGCTGCACGTTGCCGGAGCTTTCGCCCTTGCGCCACAGCGCCTTGCGGGAGCGGCTGTAGTACCAGGCCTCGCCGGTGGCGATGGTCTTCTGCAAGGCCTCGTCGTTCATGTGCGCGACCATCAGCACGTCGCCATTGCCGGCGTCGGTGGTGACGCAGGTGACGAGACCGGCGGAATCGAATTTCGGCGTGAGCGCGAGGGATTCTTCGAGATCGTGGTTGTGGGTATTGGACACGGCGTTCTTTCAAAAATTCGCGGGGCCTCTTCCTTCCTTCTCCCCTTGTGGGAGAAGGTGCCTCCGCGAAGCGGAGGCGGATGAGGGGTCACTAGGCTCGGAGCGCGCGGCGACCCCTCACCCGGCCGCGCTGTCGCGCGGCCACCCTCTCCCACCTAGCGAAGCTTCGCTTCGCGCGGGGGAGAGGGGAAGAAAGAGTTGTCGGCGCGTCAGGCCGAAGCGGCGCCTAGCGCGACGGAGTGTTGACCATCGACAGGAAGCGCGCCTGCTCGGCCGGGTTGTCGCGGAACATGCCGGTGAAGCGCGTGGTGAAAGTTCGCGACCCTTCCTTGCGGATGCCCCTCGCCGACATGCAGGTGTGCTCCGCCTCGACCATGACGGCGACGCCACGCGGCTTCAGGACCTCGTCCACTGCGGCAGCGAGCTGCGCGGTCAGATGTTCCTGGGTCTGCAGCCGGTGGCCGAAGATATCGACCAGCCGCGCCAGCTTCGACAGGCCGACGACGCGCTCGATAGGGGTATAGGCGATGTGGGCCTTGCCGTAGAACGGCATCATGTGGTGCTCGCAATGCGAGGTGAAACCCATGTCGCGGATCAGCACGAAGTCGTCATAGCCGGCGGTCTCGCCAAAGGTGCGGTTCAGCACCTCGGCCGGGCACTGGTGGTAGCCCTGGAACAGCTCGTCATAGGCTTCGACGACGCGGCGCGGCGTATCCAGCAGGCCTTCGCGCTGTGGATTCTCGCCGATATAGGCCAGCAGCGTCTGCACCGCCTGCTCGGCTTCGATGCGCGACGGCCGCGGCTGGTCAGGATGTACGGCGGCAGCAAGAAATTCCGCGGGATCGAGTTCCGCCGGGTGAAACCCGGGCCTGACGTCGGAAGGTTTGGTGTCGGGGGATTTGCCGCGCAGCGGTTTGATGATTGCGTCCATCTTTACTCCGTTCGACCGGTCTCACACAGGAGACCGGAGTGTCACCGGGCAGACGGGGCAGCTATCGCCACCGGACGCCTGAGTCCGTCAAGAATAACACCAGCACGCCTGAATTGAATTCTCAAATTCCGGCGATCTGGAGAACACCCGGCATTCTCATGACGGGCCTGTGACCCTATATAGGGCTCAGTTCCACGGCCGCCAAGGGCGTTGCCCCGGGCTCCGGTGGCAGAATTAAGGTTCAAATTGGATGCTGAACGACATCTATAACAAGCGCATCATCGAACTCGCCGGCAATATTCCGCGGCTGGGCCGCCTGCCCGCCCCCGACGCGTCAGCCACCGCCCATTCCAAACTGTGCGGCTCCACCGTCAAGATCGACCTCACGATGGACGGCCCCGTGGTCACCGACTTCGCCCACGACGTCAAAGCCTGTGCCCTCGGCCAGGCCTCCTCCTCGATCATGGCGAGCCATGTGGTCGGTTCCACCGCCGAGGAACTGCGCGAACTGCGCGAGACCGTACGAAAAATGCTGAAGGAAAACGGCGCGCCGCCCAAAGGCAAGTGGGCCGACATCGCCTTGCTCGAACCGGTGCGCGACTACAAGGCCCGCCACGCCTCGACGCTCTTGACGTTCGATGCCGTGGTCGATGCGATCGGCCAGATCGAGGCGAAAGCCGGCCAGCTGACGCCGGCGCAGGGCTAGACGCTACTTCGCCGCCGGTGTCGCGGTCGTGACACCGCCGGTCGGCAGCGCAGCTTCGGCGGTCTTGGTCGACTTCGGCGCCAACGCAACCTTCTCGTCCTCGGCACCGCTGACAAAGCGATCCTGCACCGACTTCGGCGTCAGCGACGCCACTGCCGGGTCTGTTGTCTTGCTCTCCGGCAGCACATCGGTCCCGACGGTGGTGGTGACGAGATTGGTCAGCTGCAATTCAGGCGCCGACAGTTCATGCAGGTCTTCCCACGGCGGCACGTTCAGCGACAACGACAGCAGATCGCCGGTACCGCCCATGTCAAATGTGTATTTGGCGAGCCGGCCGATATCGCGCTCGACGATCATCAGATCCTGCGCAGTATAGGCCGCGGCCTTGGGATCATCGGCGCGGTCGCCCATCCAGATCTGGTGCACCCGGACATGGGCTTCTTCGGGCACGTAGCGCGTCTTGCCGGACAGCAGCAGGAACACGCACATGGATTCGCAATAGGCCTGCGGCGCCACCGCCGGCTTGAGGCCGGCCTTGGTTTGCAGCTCGATGGTGGTGCCGACCGTCGTCAGCAGTCCCAATTTGCGCCAGCGCCGGCCCATGGTGATGGCATCGTTGACCGAGCCGCCGCTGGAATCCAGCACGACCGTCGCCCCGATCAGATCGCGACTCCGGGCAAATTCATCGAAATCCTTGACGGTATCGCCGGTCACCACGCCGACCGCGCCGATCCAGCCGCGGCAATTCGGCTCGCAGGCGATCCAGGTGAAGCGCATCGGCAGTTTGCGTTCTTCGAGGAAGCTAGCGGCATGAGCGGAAACGCCGACCGCGGCCATCAAAGCTGGCAGAGCCAGGCAAAAGACAACCGCACGACACAATGCCGAACTACCGGATCGAAGCGACCTTACGAGTCTCAAATCGGTTCCTTCCCCCGCGCTCAACGAGCAATGGTACTGGCCCCAAAAATCAACACTCATGATTCTGTCACACGCGTGTTAACTAAAAACCTAGCCTGCGATCTCTCCGCATCCAATTACAATTGCTGCGCTGCGAGCGGAAATCTGGCTGGTGTGTCCTGCTTGCATAACTCGTTGAGTTCCCTGCTGGAAAACCGTGCAAATGTCAGTCGATCTGATAGCAAAGCGCTTATGAAACACTCATCGCTGTGCCCAAACTGTGCCGGTACTATTCAACGCCTGCCGCGCAATGCCGGACGCAGCGCGATCTGGCTTTACCGACATACCCTCTCGCCGCTGGTTGGGTACAACTGCCGGCACCTGCCGACCTGTTCGGTCTATGGCGACGAGGCAATCGAGCGCTATGGACTGTGGGCCGGCGGCTGGATGACGCTGGCGCGGCTGCTGCGTTGCCAGCCTTGGGGTACGTCGGGCATCGACAACGTGCCGAACAACGCTCCAGCCGGTGCGCGCTGGTATCTTCCGTGGCGCTTTGGACGCTGGCGCGGCGTCAATGACGCCAGCTAGAAGCTGACACAGGCGCTGCGCACCGACGTCAGCACCGACTGCTGCCTGAACACCTTCTTATAGGCATCGACGATTGCCACCAGCCCGGTGCGCTTTGACGCCTCGTCGGGGAATGTGATCAGCACGACCTTGCTCGGTTCGCGCACCAGGATTCCGCGTGTGCTGTCGCGCCATTGCCCCCTGGCATCGATCACCGTCAGCCCATCGGGAAACCGCGGCGTAATTTCGTTGGCCACGAAGTTTGCGAAGGCGGCGTCGCTGACGCCGAGGCGATCGCCGATGTTGCGGCCAAACACCAATTCCGCACTTGCCATCGTTTGCGCCGGCGGCAGACACGGCTGCGGCAGCGATGCGCAGCCAGATAGCATCACGGCGGCGGCCAATAGAACTAAACGAAGCACTGCGCGCACGATCTGCTCCATCCCCTGCGGCAAATCAGTGCAGGCCAAAATTATCTTGATGATAGTTGTGCTAATTCAAACATCCGGGATTGTTCGCCGGCAACTGGTATCATAGGGTGCGCCATCATCCATCATGATTGCCGGGGACGCAAAGGTGCAAGAAGGCCTGTATGAGGTTCATTTCCACACCGTCCACGGCGCCGGCACCGGCATCATCTACGCCATCGGCGGCAAGCTGCGCGGCGGGAACTCCGCGTTCACGTTCGTTGGCAACTATCACAACAAGGGCGACACCATCTCCGTGAAGGTTTCGACCCGGCGCTACAATCCCGATCCCAGCCACAAGGCGTTGTTTGGCCTAGAAGGCGTCACCCTGGCTCTGAACGGCCGCGTCCATGGCGACCTGCTCCACTTCGAGGGCAACGCGCTGCAGCTGCCGGGCGTCAACTTCAAGGCGTCGCTGACCCGCGTCAGCGACTAAGTCTGCGGCGTTGCCGATATTCCGCGGCTCAGAATTATCGCCGCTAGCGCCGACGCGACAAAACCCATCGCGACGAAACCGGAGGCATGAAACTGCCCGCCGGCGAACAGCAGCCCGCCAATTCCCGATCCGATCGCCTGGCCGACATACAGAACCGACGTGTTCAGCGACACCGAGGCAGAGGCCAATGCGGGAGCGGCGCCGACCAGCCGCACCTGCTGCATCGAATTGATCGCGCCGAAGCCCACCCCCCAGATCGCGACCCCGATCGTCATCACCGGCAATGTGCCGGCGCCGGTTGCCCACACCGTCATGCCGGACAGGACCAGCGACGTCGCCAGCAGCGACGTATTGAGTGCGCCCCAGCCATCGACGATGCGGGTCGCGGTCATGATGCCGACCAGACCGCACAGGCCATAGGCGGCGAAGATCAAGCCGCCGGCGTCGGGGCCGGCGCCGGTCAATTGCGTCAGCAACGGCGCCATGAAGGTGAAGATCACGAATTGGCCGGAGATCTGCAGCGTCGTGATCAAGAGCAGCAGGACCACCAGACGGTTGCGTGCGAGGTCGGTCCAGGTTTTCAGATCGACGGGAACGCCGAACAGGCCACGCGGCAGCCGCCACGCCAGCAGCGCGTAGCTGAGACAGCTCATCATGCCGATGCTGCCATAGACGGCGCGCCAACCGTAGCGGCTGGCGATGAAGGTCACCAGCGGCAGGCCGACCGCCACCGCCAGGGTCCAGCCCAGAAAGACATAGGCGATGCTGCTGCCGCGCTTTTGCAGCGGCACGATCAGCGCCACCGTCCCGGCCGCCTGCGGGGTATAGAGTGCGGCGATGGCCGCCATCAGCAGGCGGATGACCAGCAGCGTTGCGTAGTTTGGCGCGAAGGCCGAGATGAAATTTGCTGCGGCAATCACCGCAACCGCCGATGTCAGCAGATGGCGACGCTCAATCCGGCTGGTCAGCCATGCCGAAAGCGGCGAGCCCACGCACAGTACCAGCGCGCCGAAGGTGATCAGCAGCCCGGCCTCGCGAATGGTGACGCCAAGGCCGGCCGACAATTCGCCGAGCATCGCGGTCGGCGCCAGCAAGGCGATGCCGGTGACGAAATTGCCGACCATCAATGCAGTGGGGGCGTAGGGGCGGGAAACGGTCAAGATGCGGTATTCTATGGATGCAGCTGCATTCAAGTCAAACGTCACGCGTCACCCTCTGTTGCAACGCCCGAATCCGCTGATATACAGCGTCTCCCGCTTACCTGCGCCCGTGTGCAGGAGTGAGCCACAGGAGACGACCATGCCAGACAGCAACAAGCCCGCATCCGGATTCCAGTTCGGGCTCGCCAACCTCACCCCCGCCAACCAGATCGCCGTTACCTTTCCCGATGGCGCGCAGCGCGAATTCGCCAAGGGCATCACCGGCTTCGAGATCGCCAAGGGCATCTCGCCCTCGTTGGCCAAGCGCACCGTGGCGATGGCACTCGATGGGGTCGTGACCGACCTCTCCGACCCAATCGAAAAAGACGCCAAAATCGAATTCGTCAACCGCGACGATCCCCGCGCGCTGGAACTGATCCGACATGACGCCGCGCACGTGCTGGCGGAAGCCGTGCAGGCGCTGTGGCCGGGCACCCAGGTGACCATCGGCCCGGTGATCGAGAACGGTTTCTATTACGATTTCTTCCGCAACGAGCCGTTCACGCCGGAAGACTTCGCCGCGATCGAGAAGAAGATGCGCGAGATCATCCAGCGCGACAAACCCTTCACCAAGGAAATCTGGACGCGCGACGACATCAAGCAGGTGTTTTCCGACAACGGCGAGATGTTCAAGGTCGAGCTGGTCGATGCGATCCCGGCCGACCAGACCATCAAGGTCTATAAGCAGGGCGACTGGTTCGACCTCTGCCGCGGCCCGCACATGACCTCGGTCGGCAAGGTCGGCAATGCCTTCAAGCTGATGAAGGTGGCCGGCGCCTACTGGCGCGGCGACAGCAACAATCCGATGCTGACGCGCATCTACGGCACCGCGTTCGCCAAGCAGGAAGACCTCGACGCCTATCTGAAGCAGATCGAGGAAGCCGAAAAGCGCGACCACCGCAAGCTCGGCCGCGAACTCGACCTGTTCCACTTCCAGGAGGAAGGTCCCGGCGTCGTGTTCTGGCACGCCAAGGGCTGGACCATTTTCCAGGCCCTGATCGCCTATATGCGCCGCCGCCTCGCCGGCGACTACAGCGAGGTCAACGCGCCGCAGATTCTCGACAAGTCGCTGTGGGAGACCTCCGGCCACTGGGAATGGTATCGCGAGAACATGTTCGCGGCGCAGTCCGCCGGCGACGAGGCCGAGGACAAGCGCTGGTTCGCGCTGAAGCCGATGAACTGTCCCGGCCATGTGCAGATCTTCAAGCATGGCCTGAAGAGCTACCGCGACCTGCCGCTGCGCCTCGCCGAATTCGGCGTGGTGCATCGCTATGAGCCGTCCGGCGCCATGCACGGGCTGATGCGCGTGCGCGGCTTCACCCAGGACGACGCCCATGTGTTCTGCACCGAGCAGCAGCTCGCCGACGAGTGTCTGAAGATCAACGACCTGATCCTCTCGACCTATTCGGATTTCGGTTTTGGCGACATCGTTGTCAAGCTGTCGACGCGGCCGGATAAGCGCGTCGGCACCGACGAGATGTGGGATCACGCCGAACGCGTGATGGCCACCGTGCTGTCGATGATCGAGACGCAGTCCGAAGGCCGCATCAAGACCGAGATCCGCCCGGGCGAAGGCGCGTTCTACGGGCCGAAGTTCGAATACGTGTTGCGCGACGCCATCGGCCGCGACTGGCAGTGCGGCACCACGCAGGTCGACTTCAACCTGCCGGAACGCTTTGGCGCGTTCTACATCGATGCCGACGGCTCGAAGAAGGCGCCGGTGATGGTGCATCGCGCGATCTGCGGTTCGATGGAGCGCTTCATCGGCATCCTGATCGAACACTTCGCCGGCAACTTCCCGCTGTGGCTGTCGCCGACGCAGGTCGTCGTCACCACCATCACCTCGGATGGCGATGAGTACGCAAAAGTCGTGGCGGCCGCGGCGCGGCGCGCGGGGCTCCGCGTCGACATCGACCTGCGCAACGAGAAGATCAACTACAAGGTCCGCGAGCACTCGCTAATGAAAATCCCGGTGATGCTGGTGGTCGGCAAGAAGGAAGCCGAAAGCGAATCCGTCTCGATCCGCCGCTTCGGCAGCGAGAACCAGACCGTGATGAAGCTCACCGATGCGCTGGCCGCTTTGGTCGAGGAAGCCACGCCGCCGGACGTGAAGCGGGCGAGGTTGGAAACCTGATGACCGACGAACAGGAAATCCCGGCCTATCCGATCCTGGCCTACCAGCTGATCCCGGATCCCAACCGGCCGAACGTGGTGGCGCTCGCGTTCGAAACCGAACGCGGCCACAGCCTGTATCTGGCGACGCGCGAGATCCTTGAGGACCTGGCCAAGGATCTACTGGACCGGGCGAACAAGATGCCGGCGAAGAAGGCCGCCACCTGAACGGCCGTGCCGATCACGCATTCGCGCGGTCACAATCGGTCTAAATACCTGCGTTCCGCCTCGTGGCGGGCCGCAGCGCGTGGTAAGCGGTCTGGCAATTCTTCCATGAGAGACACGCCCGTGACCGACATCATCGAATTCCTGAAGACCCGCCGCTCCGTCAAGCCGCGCGAGATGAACGGTCCCGGCCCCTCGCCCACCGAGCTGGAGACCATCCTGACCATCGGCGCGCGGGTGCCGGACCACGGCAAGCTGGCGCCGTGGCGCTTCATCGTATTCGAGGGCGACGCCCGTTCGCGCGCCGGCGACGTCATTGCTGCCGTCTTCGCGCGCAAGAACCCGGATGCGCCGGTTGACGATATCGAGGTCGAGAAGCGCCGGCTGATGGAAGCCCCGCTGGTGATCGCGGTGGTCAGCGTGACCAAGCCGCACCCAAAGGTACCGCCGTGGGAGCAGGAATTGTCCGCCGGCGCCAGCGCCATGAATATCCTCACCACGGCCACCGCGCTCGGCTACGGCGCCAACTGGCTGACCGGCTGGTACGCGTTCGATCGCGACGTGCTCGACGGCCTCGGCCTGCTGCCGAACGAGAAACTCGCCGGCTTCATTCACATCGGCAAGTCGTCGAAGCCGAACGAAGACCGGCCGCGGCCGGTGCTGGCTGAGCTGGTGACGCGGTTCTAGAGTCCACACTGTCATTCCGGGATGCGGCAGACGGCGAAGCCGGCTGATGCAGGCCCGGAATCCCGAGATGTTCATCGTCCCAGTCCGAGATTCCCCGCCACTCCAATTGGAGTGGCT
>JAQGKA010000345.1 GCA_028290355.1 Tardiphaga sp.
CCCTGGCTTCTCTATTGAAGGAAGGCCGCTGCTACTCTGCCGAAACGAGACGACACGGCGTATGGGTCCCGGCGTTCGCCGGGACGACTCGTTGAGATGTCGAAATCACACACGCTACGCCACCGCCTTCGCCTTCAGCCCGCCCTTGGTCTCAATAAAACTGATGATGCGGTCCAGGCCTTCGTTCTTCTTCATGTTGGTCATCACGAACGGCCGGGTGCCGCGCATCCGCCTGGCGTCGGTGTCCATCTTCTCCAGCGACGCGCCGACGTAGGGTGCGAGATCAATCTTGTTGATCACCAGCAGATCGGAGCGGGTGATGCCGGGGCCGCCCTTGGAGGGGATCTTGTCGCCGGCGGCGACGTCGATGACGTAGATGGTGAGATCGGCCAGCTCGGGCGAGAAGGTGGCGGCGAGGTTGTCGCCGCCGGATTCGATCAGCACCATGTCGAGATCGGGAAATTTCGCGCGCATGTCGGCGACCGCGGCGAGGTTCATGGAGGCGTCCTCGCGGATCGCGGTGTGCGGGCAGCCGCCGGTCTCGACGCCGGCGATGCGGTCCGCGGTCAGCGAGCCCGAGCGCACCAGGAATTCGGCGTCCCACTTGGTGTAGATGTCGTTGGTGATCGCGGCGATGTCATAGCGCTCGCGCATGGTCTTGCAGAGCAGGTCCATCAGCGCGGTCTTGCCGGAGCCGACGGGACCGCCAATGCCGACGCGCAGCGGACCGTGAAAGGAGGACATGTCAGATGCTCTCTTGGTTGAAGTGTCTATGCGTAGCATAGCCATACAAAGAAATGTCATCCCCGCGCATGCGGGGATCCAGTAAACGGAGGTGCCGGTGTTCAATCACTGACGGCGGCCTGTACTGGGTCGCCCGGTCAAGCCGGGCGATGACAGCGGTGATGGTGGCGCGGCAAAGCCAGTAGCCCGGATGAGCGAAGCGATATCCGGGGCCGGCATGCGTGTTTTTCCCGGATGTCGCTGCGCTCATCCGGGCTACAAATCCGTCATGACCTGAACAGCCGCGTATACTGCGTCTCGTGGCGCATGCTGGCCAGATCGGATCGGAAGGTGGCGCCGCCGAGATCGTCGAGGGTCGCCGTCATGGCGCGCCGGCCGGTGGCGACGACGACGGGCTCCAGGGCTGCGAGCACGCGCTGGCTGTCGGTCTGGCCGAGCGGCACCAGCCGCGCGCCGGCGGAAATCCAGTTCGAGGTCACCGCGTGAAAGAAGCCATGCATGGTGGCCGCCAGCGGAATGCGATGTGCGGCGCTGACCAGGCCGACGGCGACGGGATAGACGATGGCGCTGTCGCAGACGGCGATCAGGCGCTCGAGGCCGTCGTGATTCCAGGCGCTGCGGGCGATCTCGATGAAGGCCCTGCCCTGCGAGGTGGTTTCAAGCTGGCGTTCCCTCGACGGCACGAGGGCGCTGGCGAGTTCGGCGACCTCGCGCAGCGACTTGTCATCGGCGCTGGAGGCCGCGCGGTGCACATGGGCCAGAAACACGCCATCGCAGAAGCCGGCGCCATCGGTGAGCATCGACGACAACCAGTCCTGCAACGTGGCGGCGTCGGTAATGTCGCCGGCTTCCACCGCCCATTCGATGCCGCTGGAGTAGGAGAAGGCGCCGACCGGAAAGGCCGGCGACAGCCAGGTCATCAGCCGGTACAGCGCAGCACCCTCGTCGGCGGACAGCGCGGCCGGCTCAACCAGCGGCACAAAGTCTGCCGGTCTATTTGTGCTCATGAGCATGGGAATGGCCGTGGTGATCGTGGTCATGGTCGTGACCGCAATGCTCGTCGTGAACGTGGTCGTCATGATCGTGGCCAGCATGATCGTGCTTGCCATGGTCATGGCCGTGGTGGCCGTGATCATGATGAGCGTGGTCGTGCGCGTGAGCCGCCGGCTCATGCGCATGCACCGCCGCATAGGCGCCGCCTTCGGGATCGAACGGCGCCTCGATCTCGATGACGCGGGCGCCGAGCCCCTTCACCATCGCCTCGATGACGTGATCGCGGCGGATGCGCAGGCCCTTGCCGACGATCTGGGTCGGCAGATGGCGATTGCCGAGGTGCCAGGCGACGCGCGCCAGATGCGCAGGCTCCGTGCCGCGGATCTCGATCAGCGGCTCAGGTGCGGCGACCACCTCGATGAGGCGGCCGTCTTCCAGCACCAGCGCATCGCCACCGCGCAGCGCGATGGCGTTCTCGAGATCGAGCAGGAATTCGAGCCCGCGCGTGCCGGTCATCGCCATGCGGCGGCGATGCCGGTCGTCGAAATCGAGGACGACGGTGTCCGCCGCCGCCTCTTTCCAGTGATGCTGTCCTTTGACGTCCGTCGCCCGGATCATGCTGTAACTTTCATAGCGTCTCGACTGTGGCTCCGGAGATGATTTCGATCACGGTGGGCGCCACCTTCAGCGGCGCCGACAGCGCGCGCCAGGTCTTCATATGCGCGGACTTGCCGTGGGCATTGAGGTCCTCGCGCGAGGCCCAGCGCTCGACCACCACGAAGGTGTTGGGATCGTGGATGCTGGTGTGGCTTTCGTAGGAAATGCAGCCCTGCTCCTTCTGGGTGGCGGCGATGCATTCCCTGGCGCCGGCGATGAAGGCCTCGCGGGATTCCGGCTTCACCTGGCTGGTGGCGACGACATAGATCATGAGAATTTCTCCCTGTGCTTTTCTTGATTAGCGGACGACGACATCGGCAGGCGTGATCACCTCGATCTTCGGGGGCGCGGTGAGGCAGTTCACCACGATGCGGCCGAAGGCGCGCATATGATCGCTCTTGCGGTGCGGCTCCAGGGCTTCGGCATTTTCCCATTGTTCGACGAACACCATCTTGGTCGGATCGGTCACGCTCTCATGCAGGTCATAGGCAATATTGCCGGCTTCCTTGCGGGTCTCCGCGATGCAGGCCTGCGCGCCGGCGATCAGTTCAGCCCGCGTCTCCGGCTTCACGGTCAATGTGGCAACGACGTAAATCAAGGGAATCCTCCCGGTTTTCTTGTTGTGGCTGAGAATGCCGGGGTGGACATTAGAGGCTTATGAAGCCGGATTGAAGGGGTGGTTTCTTCTCCCTCCCCCTTGCGGGGAGGGTGGCGCGTTGCGAGCGAAGCGAAGCAACGTGACGGGTGGGGGTGCAACACGGGATGCTGTGCGTGAGGCCCCCCCACCCCGGCCTCCACCTCGGCGATGCTGCGCATCGCCTCGCTCGGCCGACCCTCCGCGCAAGGGGGAGGGAGGCCACTGGCTTCGCTCAATACATAAAATAGCGCTGCGCCATCGGCAGCACCTCGGCGGGTGCGCAGGTCAGCAACTCGCCGTCGGCGCGGACTTCGTAGGTTTCGGGATCGACCTCGATGTCCGGCGTGGCGTCGTTGTGGATCATGCTCTTCTTCGAGATGCCGCTGCGGGTGTTTTCCACCGCATACAGCGCCTTCTGGGTGCCGAGCTTGCCTTGCAGCCCATTGGCAATCGCAGCCCCCGAGGTGAAGACGAAGGACGACTGCGTCAGCGCGCGGCCGAAGGCGCCGAACATCGGCTGGTAGTGCACCGGCTGCGGCGTCGGGATCGAGGCGTTGGGATCGCCCATCGGTGCCGCGACGATCATGCCGCCCTTGATGACCAGATCCGGCTTGACGCCGAAGAACGCCGGCGACCACAGCACGAGATCCGCGAGCTTGCCCTTCTCCACCGAGCCGATCAGTTTCGACACGCCATGCGCGATGGCGGGATTGATGGTGTATTTTGCGATGTAGCGCTTGACGCGGAAATTGTCGTTGTTGCCCTTGTCCTGCGGCAGCGAGCCGCGCTGCTTCTTCATCTTGTCGGCGGTCTGCCACGTCCGGATGATGACCTCGCCGAGCCGGCCCATCGCCTGCGAGTCCGACGACATCATCGAGAGCGCGCCGAGATCGTGCAGGATGTCTTCGGCAGCAATGGTCTCCTTGCGGATCCGGCTTTCGGCGAACGCCAGATCTTCCGCGATGGAGGGGTCGAGATGATGGCAGACCATCAGCATGTCCAGATGTTCGTCGATGGTGTTGCGGGTGAACGGCCTCGTCGGATTGGTGGAGGACGGCAGCACGTTCTTCAGGCCCGCGACCTTGATGATATCCGGCGCGTGGCCGCCGCCGGCGCCTTCGGTGTGGAAGGCATGGATCGTGCGGCCCTTGAAGGCCTTGATGGTGTCCTCGACGAACCCCGACTCGTTCAGCGTGTCGGAATGCAGCATCACCTGGACGTCATGGTCGTCCGCCACCGAAAGACAATTGTCGATCGCCGCCGGCGTGGTGCCCCAGTCCTCGTGCAATTTCAGCGCGCAGGCGCCCGCATTGATCATCTCGATCAAGGCCGCGGGTTTCGAGGCATTGCCCTTGCCCGAGATGCCGAGATTGACCGGGAAGGCATCGAACGACTGGATCATCCGCGCGATGTGCCAGGGGCCGGGCGTGCAGGTGGTGGCGAAGGTACCGTGCGACGGGCCGGTGCCGCCGCCGAGCATCGAGGTGACGCCGGACATCAGCGCATGCTCGATCTGCTGCGGACAGATGAAATGGATATGGCTATCGAAGCCGCCGGCGGTGAGAATTTTGCCCTCGCCCGCGATCACGTCGGTGCCGGGGCCGACATTGATGGTGACGCCGGGCTGGATGTCGGGATTGCCGGCCTTGCCGATGGCGCAGATGTAGCCTTCCTTGAGCGCGACGTCAGCCTTGACGATGCCCCAGTGGTCGACGATCAGCACATTGGTGATCACGGTATCGACCGCGCCCTCAGCGTTGGTGGCCTGCGATTGCCCCATGCCGTCGCGGATCACCTTGCCGCCGCCGAACTTCACCTCCTCGCCATAGATGGTGAAATCCTTCTCCACCTCGATGATCAGATCGGTATCGGCGAGCCTGACCCGATCGCCAGTGGTGGGCCCGAACATGTCGGCATAGACGGAACGCTTGATTTTCACGGACATCGGCTGATCTTTCAGTATTTCTTGCCGTCGAACTGTTTCACTTGAAGGCCGTCGAGATCGATACCATCGATGCATCGCACATTCACCGCGACCATCTCGGCGCCATTCGGAGCCCTGCCATTCGCGAAGGATTCGACACCGCAGGTCGCGCAAAAGCGATGGTGAATGACGTTCTTGTTGAACAGAAATTCGGTCGTCGCATCATCGCCCGACAGCAACTTGAAATTTTGCGCTGGAACGAAAGTCAAAAGCGTGCCCAGCTTGCCGCAGCGCGAGCAGTTGCAGGCGATCACTTCGGCGATTTCGCCGGTCATCTCGTAGCGGACCTTGCCGCACTGACAGCCCCCGAGATACGTCGGCATCTTACAGCTTCCCCATCACGTCGCCGCGAAACCCATAGACTTCGCGCTTGCCGGCGAGTTCGACCAGCTGGACGTCGCGGGTCTGGCCGGGCTCGAAGCGAACGGCGGTGCCGGCCGCGATGTCGAGGCGCATGCCGCGGGCTTTAGCGCGGTCGAATTTCAGGCCGGGATTGGTCTCGAAGAAATGATAGTGCGAGCCGACCTGGATCGGGCGGTCGCCGGAATTCGCCACCGTCAGCGTCACGGTCTTGCGGCCGGCATTGAGTTCGTTCTCGCCGTCCTGGATGAAGAGTTCGCCGGGGATCATGGCCATTCCTTTACAGATCTTCGTCTTCGCTGAGCTTCAGTTCAAACGCCTCAACAGCCTTCGTGATGGCATCCTCATGATCACCGAGCGGGCTGTTCAAATCCCATAGTTTGTTGCCGAGTGGACTTGATGGATCCAGCATCGCCTTGAGCGCCAGATCGCGCCAATCGTCCTGATCACCAGGAAATTCGGCGATCGCCGCCTCGACGATCGGCGCAGCCTCGGGTGCGCCGACGATCCTGAGCGCCTCGGGGATCAACACGATGTCCGCGCGATTCCAGTTCGCAAACAGCTGCGACAGACCGCCGTTGTACCACTCACCCTGAAACCGCTCGACCAGCGCCAGCGCCTCCTCGGGCAGGCTGAGGTCGAAATCGGCCAGGTCCTTCCAGCTTCGCTTTGACGATTCGACGGCCACGACGTCGCTCTCCATCATCGGATCGGTTCGTGGACGGTGACGAGTTTGGTCCCGTCCGGAAACGTGGCTTCGACCTGGATGTCGTGAATCATCTCGGCGATGCCGTCCATGCATTGCGCACGGGTGATGACCTCGGCGCCGGCTTTCATCAGCTCGGCGACGGTGCGGCCGTCGCGGGCACCCTCGACGATGAAATCGGAAATGATCGCGATCGCCTCGGGATGGTTGAGCTTGACGCCACGCTCCAGCCGACGGCGCGCCACGATGGCGGCCATCGAGATCAGCAGCTTGTCCTTTTCGCGGGGAGACAGATTCATCAGCGCACTCTAATTGGTATGTTAGTTGAGCCACAGCCGCGGCAGCGCTGCGCCGCTGCGACCAAGCACGGTCATCATGTCGAGGCGCAGCTTGGCCGCATCTTGTGCACAGAAGCGGGCCATTGCAAAGCCGTTCCAACAGGAGATGCCGACCTCGCCGCCGAAGCTTTCCGCGGCCCCGCGAATCCGCTCCACCAAAGCTTCGTCGCCGGGCACGATCAGCGCGGTGCCGATGGCAAGGCCGCCATTGGCGATGGCGGGCTGCTTCAGCTTCTCGCCGAGGTCGCCATCGAGCCGCACGGTTTCCGCAAACACCAGCTTGCCGCCGCGACGTAGCCGCCAGCGATCGATGAATTTGCCGGACAGCATCTTCTCGCCCATGGCGGCACGGCCGAAAATGACGATCTCGCACAGCACGAGCGAGGCTGACGCGTCGAGGTCGATGTCGATGCGGCGTTCGGCGCGGGCCTGGTCGAACAGGATGGTCTCCTGCGGCAGCCAGGCGAGATGCGCGTTCGCCGCGGCCTTCATCGCAATGTTGATCTCCGCCGAGGGGCCGTGGGAGCGATAGATCTTTTCCGCGGCGGCGGTGGTCACCGTCAGGCTGGTGCCTTCGCCGGCCGCAATGTCGATGTCGAAACGGTCGCCGCCGGCGGCACCTCCGGCGGTGTTGACGAACATCGCGGAGAGGCCACCGTCCTCGGGCGAAGGGAAGCGGACGCGCAGCGAGCCGGATTCATGCAGCTGGCGGCGACGGGTCTTGCCGTCGACCAGCTGGACGTCGAACGTCACCGACCCCCTTGCGCGGTTGGCCGCAAAGATCGCCGACGCGGCGCTGGTGGAAGATGTTGGCATGCGCTCCTCGACGGCAATGCCAGCGTTACAGCGCCATCTGGCGGCTGATCTCGCTGGGATCGAGCGTGCTGCGGTCGCAGGCGAATTTCACGACGCCGCGATCCATCACGGCAAAATTGTCGCCGAGCTCGCAGGCAAAGTCGAGATATTGTTCGACCAGCACGATGGAGATGGTGCCGAGGCTGCGCAGATAGGAAATGGCGCGGCCGATGTCCTTGATGATGGAGGGCTGGATGCCTTCGGTGGGCTCGTCGAGCAGCAGCAGCTTGGGCCGCATTACGAGCGCGCGGCCGATGGCGAGCTGCTGCTGCTGGCCGCCGGAGAGATCGCCGCCGCGGCGGCCGAGCATCGAGTTCAGCACCGGAAACAGCGAGAACACGTCGTCGGGAATGTTGCGGTCGGCGCGCTTCAGCGGCGCGTAGCCGGTCTTGAGGTTCTCTTCCACGGTCAGCAGCGGAAAGATCTCGCGGCCCTGCGGCACGAAGGAGATGCCGCGCCGAGCCCGCTCATAGGGCTTCAGCGTCGAGATGTCGGTGCCGTCGAAGGTGATGGAGCCGGACGAAATCGCCTGCTGGCCGACCATGGCGCGCAGCAGGCTGGTCTTGCCGACGCCATTGCGGCCAAGCACGCAGGTGACCTTGCCCGGCTCCGCAGTCACCGTAACGCCCCGCAGCGCCTGTGCGGCGCCGTAGTAAAGGCTGATATTGTCGACCTTCAGCATCGCTCCACTTTCCGTTCACCTCGCCCTTCGAGACGGTCCTGCGGACCTCCTCAGGGTGAGGTGAACTCCTGCCTCATCCTGAGGAGCGGCCTCAGGCGATGCACTTTGCATCGCCGCCTTGGCCGCGTCTCGAAGGATGGCCACATCACCTACCCAAATACACTTCGACCACGCGGTCGTTCTGCGACACCTGATCGATGGTGCCTTCGGCCAGCACCGTGCCTTCGTGCAAACACGTCACCTTGACACCGAGTTCGCGCACGAAGGTCATGTCGTGCTCGACCACCACCACGGTCTTGTGATGGCGGTTGATCTCTTTCAGGAGCTCGGCGGTCTGGTGGGTCTCGACGTCGGTCATCCCGGCGACGGGCTCGTCGACCAGCAGCAGCTTCGGATCCTGCGCCAGCAGCATGCCGATCTCCAGCCACTGCTTCTGGCCGTGCGACAGGTTGCCGGCGAGGCGATCGCGGGAATCGGTCAGGCGGATGGTTTCCAGCACGCGGTCGATGCGCTCGCTTTCGTCCATGCTCCTGCGCCAGAACAGCGTGCCGCGGACGCGGTGATCGACGTTCAGCGCCAGCAGCAGGTTGTCCTCGATGGTCTGGCTCTCGAACACCGTGGGCTTCTGGAATTTGCGACCGATGCCGAGTTCGGCGATCCTGGTCTCGTCGAGCTGGGTCAGATCCACCGAGCCGTCGAAATACACATCGCCCTCGTCCGGCTTGGTCTTCCCGGTGATGATATCCATCATCGTGGTCTTGCCGGCGCCGTTGGGGCCGATGATGGCGCGCATCTCGCCCGCCGCCAGCACCAGCGACAGGTTGTTGATAGCGTGGAAGCCGTCGAACGAGACGTGGACGCCGTCGAGATACAGCAGCGCCGAGGTGATGCGCTTCTGCCGGGCCTCGGCTTCGCGCGCGGCGGCTTGCGCGTCAATGACGGCAGGCGCGTGGGCGACAGGCATTTCGGTGACACTCATGCGCCTACTCCGCCATATTGGGTTTGGTGACGCCGTCTTCTTCCGCCGCACTCTCGGCATTGGCCGAAATGCGTTGCGCCTTCCAAGGCTCCCACCAGGCGTTAAAGGTCCCGATGATGCCCTTCGGCAGCAGCAGCGTCACCAGAATGAACAGCGCGCCCAGCATGAACAGCCAGTACGGCGCCAGGGCACCTGACGTGAACACCGTCTTGGCGTAGTTCACGACCACGGCGCCGAGTGCCGCGCCGATCAGCGTACCGCGGCCGCCGACCGCCACCCAGATCACCGCCTCGATGGAATTGGCGGGTGCGAATTCGCCGGGGTTGATGATGCCGACCTGAGGCACATAGAGCGCACCGGCGACGCCGGCCATGCAGGCCGACAGTGTGAACACGAACAGCTTGTAGGATTCGACGCGGTAGCCGAGGAATCTTGTGCGCGATTCAGCATCGCGGATTGCGATCAGCACCTTGCCGAGTTTCGAGGTGACCACCGCGCGGCAGACCAGGAAACCGAGGATCAGCGCCAGACAGCTCAGCGCGAACAGCGCGGCACGGGTGCCTTCGGCCTGCACGTTGAAGCCGAGGATGTCCTTGAAGTCGGTCAGGCCGTTGTTGCCGCCGAAACCAAAATCGTTGCGAAAGAATGCCAGCAGCAGCGCGTAGGTCATCGCCTGGGTGATGATCGAAAGGTAGACGCCACTGACGCGGGAGCGGAAGGTGAGCCAGCCGAAGCCGAAGGCGAGCAGGCCCGGTACGATCAGCACCATGGCGGCGGCGAACCAGAACATGTCGAAGCCGTACCAGTACCACGGCAGCGCCTTGTAGTTCAGGAACACCATGAAGTCCGGCAGGATCGGATTGCCATAGACGCCGCGGGGGCCGATCTGCCGCATCAGATACATGCCCATGGCGTAACCGCCGAGCGCGAAGAAGGCACCGTGGCCGAGCGAGAGAATGCCGCAATAGCCCCAGATCAGATCGATCGACAGCGCCAGGATGGCGTAGCAGACATATTTGCCGAACAGCGCCATCAGATAAGTCGGCACCTGGAACATCGAGTCCGCCGGCAGCAACAGGTTCGACAGCGGCAGCAGGATTCCGACCGCGGCGACGATCAGCAGAAAGACCGTTGCGCTGCGGTCCAGCGTACGGGTGAGGATGTGCGGGGTCATGCTTCGATCGCCCTGCCCTTGAGTGCGAACAGGCCGCGCGGCCGCTTCTGGATGAACAGGATGATCAGCACCAGAATGGCGATCTTGCCGAGCACGGCGCCGGCCACCGGCTCCAGGAACTTGTTGGCGATGCCGAGCGTGAAGGCGCCGACCAAAGTGCCCCACAAATTGCCGACGCCGCCGAACACCACGACCATGAAGCTGTCGATGATGTAGCTCTGGCCGAGGTTGGGGCTGACATTGTCGATCTGGGACAGCGCCACGCCGGCAATGCCGGCGATGCCGGAGCCGAGGCCGAAGGTCAGCGCATCGACGCGCGAAGTGGCGATGCCCATCGATGCCGCCATCTTGCGGTTCTGCGTTACCGCGCGCATTTCCAGCCCGATGCTGCTGTAGCGCAGCATCGCCAGCAGGATCGCGAACACCGCCAGCGTGAAGCACAGGATCCAGAGCCGGTTGTAGGTGATGGTGATCTGGCCAAGCTCGAACGCGCCGGACATCCAGGAGGGATTGCCGACCTCGCGGTTGGTCGGGCCGAACATGGTCCGGACCGCCTGCTGTAACACCAGCGACAGACCCCAGGTCGCCAGCAGGGTTTCCAGCGGACGGCCGTAGAGGAAGCGGATGATGGTGCGCTCGATCACGATGCCGATCAGGCCGGCGATGATAAATGCCAGCGGCACCGCGATCAGCAGCGAGTAGTCGAACAGAGCGGGATAGCTGGTGCGGATGATCTCCTGCACCACGAAGGTGACGTAGGCGCCGATCATCACCATCTCGCCATGGGCCATGTTGATGACGCCCATCACGCCGAAGGTGATGGCGAGGCCAATGGCGGCGAGCAGCAGCACCGAGCCGAGCGACAGGCCGTACCAGGCATTTTGTGCGATCGACCACAATGTCTGACGGCTTCGGATCGCCGTGGTAGCGCTGGCAGCGCTGCGCGCAACCGCAATCGGCTGATCGCCGCTCAGCCCGGTCAGCAATGCGAGGGCCTCCTGGTCGCCGCGCACCTTGATGACGGCGATGGATTCGATTTTTTCCGCCTCGGTGGCGTCCTCCTTGAACAGCAGGATCGCCGCGCGGGCTTCGGTGAAAGCCAGTTTTGCGGCCTTGTTGGTTTCCTTTTCCAGGGCGGAATCGACCATCGGCAGCATCGCGGCGTCGTGGGTCTTGAAGACGGATTGCGCGGCCTGGATCCGCTTGGCGGGATCCGGCGACATCAGGGTCAGTCCACCCAATGCGGCATCGATGGTACGGCGCAGGCGGTTATTGAGGCGCACCGCGACGGCGCTGTCGGGCACGCTGGCGACGGGCGCACCGGTGGCGGCGTCGATGCTCTTGCCGTCTCCTTGCGTGAGATAGACCTTCTTGCTGTCCGGATCGGCCATCAGGCGGCCGTCCTGCAGCGCGCTGATGATCGCGAAGGCTTGCGGATTGCCCGACGTGGCGATGACGCCGACGGCTTCGTCGGTGTCGGAAAAATCATCGTTGGCGAATTTGGCGACGGCGTCCTCGAAGGGCCCCGCCAGCGCCGGAATGGCGGAAGCAGCGATCAGCAGAACCGCAAATGCAAGCGCGCGAAAACGTTCAAAGACATGGACCACTGGAAAACCCCGGCAGAGGAAAAAAGAGAAGGCGGCGACCATGCCGCCTTCTCCAGTTTTGGGAGTCTCAGGACAAAATCAGGAACCCTGACCGCCGCACTTGT
>JAQGKA010000352.1 GCA_028290355.1 Tardiphaga sp.
ATAACAGACAGAGCTTGGACGCCGTGGTCCGCGAAGGCCTGTGGGAAAAGTTCGAATCCATGTTCCGCAATTTCGGCTGGGACGTGGTGATCGTGA
The DNA here is from genome assembly GCA_028290355.1 of Tardiphaga sp. Classification (GTDB taxonomy): domain Bacteria; phylum Pseudomonadota; class Alphaproteobacteria; order Rhizobiales; family Xanthobacteraceae; genus Tardiphaga. The sequence continues at coordinate 97 of JAQGKA010000352.1, forward strand.
AATACGGCCGGCTGATGCAGGCGGCGTTTGCTGAGCCCGGCGGCGAGGCGCTGAAGCGCTGGATCGATAATTGTCCGAACGCGATGTACGCGGCGCTGTGCTTTCAGGGCGGCGCGGCGTTCCGCAAGCGCTTGCTGGATGAGATCGGCGACCAGGGCGCGGTGTCGCGCCTGATCGACGCGCGCAGCGACGACGAGTTGCTGGCGCTGATGTCCAATCTCGGCGGCCACGATATGGCCAGCATGATCGAGGCGTTTGAAGCGATAGATCACGATCGCCCGGTGTGCTTCATCGCCTACACCATCAAGGGCGTCGGCCTGCCGTTCCAGGGCCACAAGGACAACCACGCCGGCCTGATGACGCCGACACAGATGGAGAAATGGCGCGAGGCGCAGAACATCCGGCCCGGCCATGAGTGGGACAAGTATGAAGGCCTGTCGCAGGACGCCGCGACGCTCGACGCATTCCTGCAAGCCGCGCCGTTCAACCGCGACGGCCGCCGCCGGCTGTCCGCTCCTGTCATCGACGTCCCCGCGCATCTCGCCTTCAAGCCGGCGCCGGCGATGTCGACGCAGCAGGGTTTTGGCCTCGTGCTCAACGAACTCGCGCGCGGCGACACCGAACTGGCTTCGCGCATCGTCACCGCGTCGCCCGATGTCACCGTCTCCACCAATCTCGGCGCCTGGGTCAACCGCCGCGGCTTGTTCGCGCGCGCTGAGAAAGCGGATCTGTTTCGCAGCGAGAAGATTCCCTCAACCTTCAACTGGGACTTCTCGCCGAAGGGTCAGCACATCGAACTCGGCATTGCCGAGAGCAATCTCTTCATCCTGATGTCGGCTCTGGGATTGTCCTCATCCATCAACGACGTTCGGTTGCTGCCGATCGCGACGCTGTACGATCCTTTCATCAGTCGCGCGCTCGATCAGCTCAACTACGCCTGCTATCAGGATGCCCGCTTCATGGTGGCGGCGACGCCGTCGGGCATCACGCTATCGCCGGAAGGCGGCGCGCATCAGTCGATCGCCACGCCGCTGATCGGCATCGCGCAGGATGGCCTGGCGTCGTTCGAGCCGGCCTTTGTCGATGAACTCGCCGTCATCATGGGCTGGGGATTCCAGCACATGCAGCGCGAATCGAGCGAGCAGGGCGACGAGGCCAGCGGCATGCGCTCAGGAGGTTCGGTCTATCTGCGCCTCTCCACCCGCACCATCGAGCAACCGCAGCGGATGATGACGCCGGAGCTGCAGCAGGGCATCACCGACGGCGCCTACTGGCTGCGCAAGCCCGGTGCCAATTGCGATCTGGTGATTGCCTATACCGGCGCGCTGGCGCCGGAGGCGATCGAGGCGACGGGCCTGCTCGGCGACAGCCATCGCGACATCGGCTTGCTGGCCATCACCTCGGCCGATCGCCTGCATGCCGGCTGGACAGCCGCGCGAAAAATCCGCCGCGGCAAGCGCAACCCGCAGCATCTCAGCCATATCGAGAAATTGCTGAAGCCGCTGCCGCGCGATTGCGGCATCGTCACCGTGCTCGACGGCCATCCGGCGACATTGGGCTGGATCGGCAGCGTCTGCGGCCATCGCATGGAAGCGCTCGGGGTCGAACACTTCGGCCAGACCGGCACCATCCAGGATCTCTATCGCCACCACGGCATCGACGCCAACGCCATCATCGACGCCGCCGAAGGCCTCAGCGTCGGCGCGCCGGTGCTGCATCGGAAGATGGCGGTGTAGCGCCGTCATCACGCGAAGGCCTTTCCCACGTCGTCCCCGCCTCTGCGGGGAGGACAAACTGAGACTTCGGCGGGCTATCTCAAAACGCCTTGAACGTAATGATCGTGTGCGTGTCCTGGATGCCTGGGGATGGTCTACACTTTCTCGTTGACGAAGTAGCCGTGATCGGGCTGCTCTGTCTGGAAGCCGGGGGAAGCGACGATGACCTGGGGCATGACGCTCTACGCAGATTCTCATTTCACGAGTCCGTATGTCATGTCGGTCTTCGTGACTCTGATCGAGAAGGAGATTCCTTTTCAGATCAAAACGGTCGATCTAGATTCGGACGAGAATAAAGCCGAACCGTACGCGCGCCTGTCGCTCACTCGGCGGGTGCCGGCGATTGTTCATGGCGACTTTCATCTGTCGGAGTCATCCGCAATCTCGGAATATCTCGAGGAGAGCTTCCCTGCGCCGCGGCATGCACCTGTCTATCCCCGAGAGTCGGGGCAGCGCGCCGTGGCAAGGCAAGTCCAGGCGTGGCTTCGCAGCGATCTGTCTCCCATCCGCGAGGAGCGGTCGACGCAATCGATTTTTTTCAAGAAGCCGGTTGATCGTCCACTGACAGATCGAGCTCGCGCGTCGGCAGATAAGCTGATCGCGGTCGCGAGTGAACTGGTGCCCGGCGCTACAGGCCATCTTTTCGGCGACTGGTGTATCGCCGATACCGACTTGGCCCTGATGCTGAACAGGCTGATTATGAACGGCGATACGGTGCCATCGAGCCTCAAGGCCTATGCGGAGCGGCAATGGCAGCGGGCGTCCGTGCAGCAATGGGTCAAACGGGCGCGCTGAAGGCGGGAACGCTTCGCGGCCCCCGTCTCAAAACGCCTTGAACGTAATGATGGTGTGGGTGTCCTGGATGCCCGGAATGGTCTGGACCTTTTCGTTGACGAAATGGCCGATGTCGGTGGCGTTATCGACGTAGAACTTCACCAGCAGGTCGTAATGGCCCGCGGTGGAATAGATTTCCGAGGCGATTTCGGCTTCGGCCAGTGCATTGGCGACGGCATAGGACTGGCCAAGCTTGCACTTGAACTGGACAAAGAAGGGGACCATCGGGTTTCTCCGGAAGCGTTCGATATGGCCGCCATCAAGCCCAAAACCAGGTGCCGTGGCAAGCCGGCTAGCTGGTTTGTCAGCTCGCGCGGTTGCTGCCTTGGGCATGCCGCGCTAGGACTGCCCATCGGCCGGTATCCGCTGGTTTTGACGCGAGTTTTCCGATGTCCACGCCCATTGCGCTCACCATCGCCGGTTCGGATTCCTCAGGGGGAGCCGGCATTCAGGCCGACCTCAAGACCTTCGCGGCGTTAGGCGTCTACGGGGCCTCTGTCATCACTGCGCTGACGGCGCAGAATACCCAAGGCGTCAGCGGCATCCATCAGGTGCCGGCGCAGTTCGTCACCGCGCAGATCGACGCGGTATTCGGCGATCTCGCGGTGGGCGCCGTCAAGATCGGCATGGTGGCGCAGCGTGAAGTGATCGACGCGATCGTTGTCGGCCTTGCGCGCTGGGCACCGAAGCATGTGGTGCTCGATCCCGTGATGGTCGCGACGTCAGGCGACCGGCTGCTGGCGCCCGAAGCCATCGCGGCGT
>JAQGKA010000399.1 GCA_028290355.1 Tardiphaga sp.
AGGCGTTTTCCGGCAGCATCGCGGCGAAGGATTTCTTGCCGGTGGAGGCGGCGTAATCGACGATGCGGTTGACGTCGGATTCCGGCAGGAAGCTCAGCAGGTAGACGCCGCGGCCGGCGACGCTGGAATCGGTCGAGAACGCGATCACCGAGATGTTGCGGCTACGCGTCAGCTGCGCCGTGGCCGGCACCGACAGCGCGAACAGCGGCCCGAGGATGATCTCCGAGCCTTCGTCGAGCGCCTGCTGGGTACCCTGCTGCGCGCCTTGCGCGCTGCCGGCATCATCCTTGATCAATAGCTGGATATTGGGATTCTGGAATTCCGCCAGCGCCATTTCGGCGGCGTTCTTCATGGATTGCGCGGCGATCCCGGCATTGCCGGATGCCGACAGCGGCAGGATCAGCCCGACCTTGACCTGGCCGGTGCCCACCGCGAGCGGCTGCTGCGCCGGTCCCGCAGGACCGGGTTGCGCGGAGTTACCGGTGCCAAAGGTGTTGGTGAGGGTCTGCTGCACGCCGGCGCAGGCGCCGAGCAACGGCGCGCCAAGCAGCAGGCCGACAGCCGTCCGCCTTGTCGCTCCCTTAGGCCCTGATTTGGGATTGAACGGATCCGCCATCGCTTCTCTTCTCTCGGCCGACCGTGATCGGCCTACCTCAACCCTCATATAGTATGGGGCGCGGATTCAGACATATTGTCGGCAATAAGTTAACCAAAACAAAAGCTTTGTGTTCAGCCCTACCCCGCAACCGGCCGTGTTTGGCACGCCGGGTATGAACCGCAGCCTAACGTCCAAAAACGGCTGTCCCCCTTTTGCGCAATTCCCTCTACATTGCCGCCATGCGCGCAACACCATCCCCGACCTCGCCCGAAGATGCCCCGGCCCCCTCGGCCCGGACCTTCGCCATCTCCGGCCACCTGCTGATAGCGCCCAAGGCTGTGCCGGGGCTGCATCTGGTGGCGACCCCGATCGGCAATCTCGGCGACATCACCATTCGGGCGCTGGAGACCCTGGCCGGCGTCGACATCATCGCCTGCGAGGACACCCGCATCACCCGCCGGCTGACCGAACGCTATTCGATTTCCGGGCTGCTGAAGCAATATCACGAGCACAATGCCGAGCAGGCGCGGCCGAAAATCCTGGAGAAACTGGCGCAGGGCGCCTCGATCGCGCTGGTGTCCGACGCCGGCACGCCTTTGATTTCCGATCCCGGCTTCAAGCTGGTGCGTGAGGTCTCCGCCGCCGGCTTCAATGTGATCTCGCTGCCCGGGCCGTCCTCGGTGCTGGCGGCGCTGGCGGTGGCGGCATTGCCCACCGACCGCTTTTTCTTCGAAGGCTTTCTGCCGTCGCGGCAGATGGCACGACGCGCGCGCCTCACCGAACTGTCGCGGATCGACGCCACTTTGGTGATGTTCGATTCCGGCAACCGCGTGCAGGATACGTTGCGTGACCTCGCCGACATCATGGGCAGCCGCGACGCCGCGATCTGCCGCGAGCTGACCAAGATGCACGAGGAGGTCCGCCGCGCACCGGTGTCCGAACTGGCCGCCGACGCCGACGGACTGGAAACCCGCGGCGAATTCGTGATGGTGATCGGCCCGCCCGCGGCCGATGCGCAGGCCATGACCGAAGGCGATCTCGACGAGGTGCTGCGCGCATCCCTGCAGCACGACAGCGTCAAGGACGCCGTCGCCCACGCCGTCGAACTGTCCGGCCGGCCGCGCCGCGAGATCTATGCCCGCGCGCTGGAGCTGGCCAAGGAAACTGAAAGGCGGATCCAAAGGGAAGGCGGCGATGGCGAAGACTGACGACGCCTCCGCCCCCTCGAAGGCGGCGAAAGTCGCGGCACCCGAGCGCGTCGCCGCGTTCAATACCGGTCTATCCGCCGAAAGCCGTGCCGCGGCCATGCTGCTGGCCAAGGGCTATCGCATCCAGGCGCGGCGGTTTCGCACCCCCTATGGCGAGATCGACATCGTCGCGCGAAAACGCCATCTGATCGCCTTCGTCGAGGTCAAGGCCCGCGCCACCATCGATGACGCCGCCTATGCGGTGACGCCGCGGCAGCAGGCGCGAATCATCGACGCCGCCCAGGCCTGGCTGATGGCGCATCCCGAACATGCGGAATTCGAGCTGCGCTTCGATGTCATGCTGATTGCGCCGGGACATCTGCCACGCCATCTGTTAGCGGCATTCGACGCCAGCACCTGATCCCGCCTCCTCCCGACATCAACTCCGGACCCCCTCGCATGACCTTGAACGTCGCCGTCCAGATGGACCCCATCGCGCGCATCAACTTCCGCGGCGATTCGACCTTTGCCATGCTGCTGGAGGCGCAGAAGCGCGGCCACACTTTATCCTATTACACCCCGGACAAGCTGTCGCTGCGCGGTGAGAAGGTGGTGGCGCCGGTGCAGAAGCTCACGGTGCGCGACACCGAAGGCGATTATTTCACGCTCGGCGAACCCACACGTACCAACATGGAATCCTTCGACGTGGTGCTGCTGCGGCAGGATCCGCCGTTCGATCTGGCCTACATCACTTCGACGCATCTGCTGGAGCGTATCCATCCGAAGACGCTGGTGGTCAACGATCCCGCCAGCGTGCGCAACGCGCCGGAAAAAATCTTCGTGATGGGTTTTTCCGACCTGATGCCGCCGACGCTGATCTCGCGCGACATGGCGGAGATCAATTCGTTCCGCGCCGAGCACGGCGCCGTGGTGATGAAGCCGCTGCATGGCCATGGCGGCGCTGCGGTGTTTCGCATACTGCCCCAGGACATGAATTTCGGCTCGCTCTACGACATGTTTTCCGTGACCTTCAAGGAGCCCTGGGTGATCCAGCGCTTCCTTCCGGAAGTGAAGCACGGCGACAAGCGCATCATCCTGATCGACGGCGAGTTCGCCGGCGCGGTGAATCGCGTACCGGCCGAAGACGACCTGCGCTCCAACATGGTGCGCGGCGGCGCGGCCAAGGAGACCGAGCTGACCCCGCGCGAGCGCGAGATCTGCGCGCGGCTCGGCCCGGCGCTGCGCGAAAGGGGTTTGCTGTTCGTCGGCATCGACGTCATCGACGGCAATCTCACCGAGATCAATGTGACCTCGCCGACCGGCATCCGCGCCATCGCAAAATTGGGCGGGCCGGACGTGGCAGCAAAGTTCTGGGATGTGATCGAGGCGAAGCGGAGCTGATACAGCGCGCCGGTCGTCGGACCGCGGAGGTCTGCCGGAGGCGCCTAGTCGCGTGAGAACACCCGGATGCCAGCAGGCCATTGACGGCCGCCATCGATGCGGCTCGCTCCGATCTCCCACCCGGCCCCGCCCCAGACGACATCGACGGCTCCCAGCACACCTGTGGCATCGCGCGCGTAGAAGATATTGGGCACAGCCGTCGTCAGCAGGGCGCCCGGCTCGCCATGGGCCTGCAGCCTCAGGCTGCACCAGATCGCGCCGAGCTGCGTCTCGTGGCGATCCCCGAGGGCACCGACGATCTCGGCATCGCGCGAGGCCCGGCCCAGCGTGAAGACCTGCAGCAGCGGTGCATCGGCAACGCGGTTTTCGACCTTGCCGCCGTAGCGCTGCGCGAACGTCGCACCGAGCCAGGAAATCCCCACATCGGCCGCCGGCGAGGTGTCCAGCCGGAAGTACTCGCGGACGGCAAAACTGTCGGCAACTGGAAGCGCCGACGTGGTTGGCGGATCAAAAGGCTCGGTCGATCGCGGCGGCGCGGTGCAGGAAAGCCTGGCCTGCCGGATCAGGATCCCGGAGCCTCTATCCGTTTGCGCCTCTTCCGATGCGCTGCGGTCTGCCGGGAAGGCCGGAGCCTGCTGGACCACAGTAGGGGTCTCGGACAGTGCCGCCTCAGCGTACAAAACTACCAGCATCGAACCCAGCAATCGGCCAATCCGATGCAGCATGTGATTCTCCCCAATCCCAAGTCCCGGATCAAGGTAAATGACACTACATCCAAGTAAACCTTTCTGTTAACACTTGGTTAACCATAAATATTGAAGATATTCATAAGTAATATTGCGTAAAAATAGATCATTACTTTCATATCGGCGCTTGGAATTACATTCTGCATTACTCAACTGCTCCCTCCCTATCGTTCCCTTAATGTTCTTGCGGACAGAGCCACAACGCGCTACCTTCAGTTGCATAAACGAGGGGCGGCATGGTTCAGCGCGTTTCCACCGTAGCCTTTGAAGGCATCGAGGCCCGTGCCGTCGATGTGCAGGTACAGGTCGTGCCCGGCCTGCCCAACTTTTTAATAGTGTGTACTATTAAATTCGATTTTTTTATAAGTCCTCGAGCTCAGTAAAAGTCGCATATGGGAGTAAGGCTCCAGCTTTTACTGACCGTTGAACGGCCCTCGCCTCTTACAGGGACCGACGATTAGCTTCAGTAAATGTCGTATATGGGAGTAGAGCTTCAACATTTACTGAAGCGACAGAATCATGCGCTTGTGGGGTCACTGACCATCATGAAGTGCGTGGCGTATGAAATTCTCCCCTTCGACCATCGCACCCTCCGTCACGATTAATTTGGTGCCACCCGAGCTTTCTTCGGAGGGGGTGGAGTTCTCTGTCGTTCCAAGCGATTTTGAACCCAAGCCGCAGAAGAAAGCTCGGGAGGCATCAAATTATATCATTATTGGCTTTGACACCGAGTACGTCACACCCGCTGAGGCTGTTACAGGCACTGATATTCGTGAGGGGCGGGCGAAATACGAGGTCCTGTCGTATCAGTTTTCTTGCCGGATGAGGTCTGGCGAGCGGTGGTCAGGAATCGCGATACCGGACAAGGGTGAGCGAATATCGATGGGCGAGTTGATTGTTCTCGCTCTGGCGTCCCGACCGGTTTCTGAACCAGCCCTCCTGCTCCCGCGAAATGTCTATCTCGTCGGGCATTACACGAAGGCCGATATCCCGGCATTTAGCGACTTCAAGGACCTCAAGTCGGTCGTTTCGGCGGTCCGTGGGTCGTTCGTGTCCGTTGATACCGACTTCCGGTTGGCCCTCGATTTTCCGAAGCCTAATGGTGTGTAACTCAGCGTCAAGGTTCGCGACACGTACCTGCTGTCGCCCGCAGGGTCCCAGGCCCTGGCGAGCCTGGGCGACATGCTTGAGATTCCGAAGGTCCGACTGCACGACGATCCTGAGGTGGAGGGTCAGATGAAGTCGCGGATGGACGAGTTGCGTGCTCAGAACTGGGAGCTTTACCGACGTTATGCGATCCAGGACGCCGTCATCTGTGCCGAGTAAGGCTGTAGTTGATCGCCTTGGCGGTGTCGTTCTTCGTGGAGAGCAATGCCCGCTGCTGCCGCATCCATATTTCAAGCTCGGCAATGAGCGATTGGCGATCGTTCACGGCGCGCGGCAAGCCGCTGCTCCGGCGTTTTGCCGTTAATGCTGCGCTCGATCTCGAAGAGCATGTCGATACGACGCACGGCCTCGCTGGCTATCGGCGCCTCTCCCTGTTTCACCAAGTCGACAAACTTCCT
>JAQGKA010000402.1 GCA_028290355.1 Tardiphaga sp.
CACGGCCGGGTTGTCGAACAGGGCCCCGCCGGCGAAGTCCTCACAAATCCGCAACAGGCCTATACCCGCCAGCTGCTTGACGCGGCGCCCGGACGGGGATGGGATTTCGCCAACTTCCGGCCGGTCGCGCCGGTCGTGATGGAGAGCGCGGCCGTTTAACCTTCCCCTGTCATTCCGGGGCGCGCGCAGCGTCAGCTGCGAGCGAACCCGGAATCCCGAGTTGTTCAAAACATCTCGAGGTTCCGGGCCTGCGCCATCCGGCTTCGCCGTCTGTCGCATCCCGGAATGACCACCCTGGACTGAGATGAATTCATGACCCGTATCGCTGTTGGCGGCTTCCTGCACGAGACCAACACTTTCGCACCTACCAAGGCGACCTATGAGGCCTTCGTGCATGGCGGCGGCTGGCCGTCGATGACCCACGGCGCCGAGGTGCTGAAGGTGATGCGCGGCATCAATGTCGGGCTCGCCGGATTCATCGAAGAAGCCGAGGCCAAAGGCTGGGAGTTGATCCCGACCATCGCCTGTGGAGCCAGCCCGTCGGCGCATGTCACCAAGGATGCGTTCGAACGCATCGTCACCGAGATGATCGACGGCATCCAGGCGGCGATGCCGCTCGATGCGGTCTATCTCGACCTGCACGGCGCCATGGTCACCGAACATCTCGACGACGGCGAAGGCGAGATCGCCCGCCGCGTGCGCGAGGTGGTCGGCCCCGACCTGCCCTTCGTGATCAGCCTCGACCTGCACGGCAACATCACGCCGGAACTGGTCGCCGACACCGACGCGCTGATCGCCTATCGCACCTATCCGCATATCGACATGGCCGACACCGGCCGCGCTTGCGCGCGCCATATGGCATTGCTGCTGGCCGGCAACAAATACGCCAAGGCGTTCCGGCAATTGCCGTTCCTGATTCCGATCAGCTGGCAGTGCACCAACGACCAGCCGACCAAGGGCATCTACGACATGCTTGCAGCGCTGGAAGACGATCAGGTCCCGACCCTGTCCTTCGCGCCGGGCTTTCCCGCTGCCGACTTTCTGCATTGCGGCCCGAGCGTGTTTGCCTATGGCGTCACCCAGGCCGATGCCGACGCCGCCGCCGATACGATCGTCAAGCTGGTGAGCGGCCACGAAGATGATTTCGACGGCAGGATCTACACGCCGGACGAAGGCGTGCTCTATGCGATGGAATTGGCGCGCACCGCATCGAAGCCGATCGTCATCGCCGACACCCAGGACAACCCCGGCGCCGGCGGCGATTCCGACACCACCGGCATGCTCGCCGCGCTGGTCCGCAACCACGCCACCAAGGCCTCGATCGGCGTGATCTACGATCCCGAAGCGGCGAAGGCCGCGCACGCCGCTGGCGAAGGCGCCACGGTGAAGCTGTCGCTCGGCGGCAAGTCGGGCATCCCGGGCGATGCGCCGTACGAAGCCAGCTTCATCGTCGAAAAACTGTCCGACGGCAAATTCGTCGCCGGCGGCCCGTATTACGGCGGCCGCGACATGGACATGGGCCCGTCGGCCTGCCTGCGCATCGATGACGTCCGCGTCGTGATAGGATCGCACAAGGCACAGCTCGCGGATCAGGCGATGTACCGCTTCGTCGGCATTGAGCCGACCACCGAATCGATCCTGGTCAACAAGAGCTCGGTGCATTTCCGCGCCGACTTCGAACCGATCGCCGGCAAGCTGCTGATCTGCGCCGCCCCCGGGGCGATGCCGGCAGACACTTCGACGCTGCCATGGACGCGGCTGCGTCCGGGCATCCGCCTGAAGCCGAACGGTCAGCCTTTTACGCCCCAAACCACCTCGCCTACCCTCGCGCCTGTGAACGGATAATCTTATGCCCACGATCGACCATATCGAAGCTTTCGCCGACGAACTCACCGCGATCCGCCGCGATCTGCATGCCCATCCGGAAGTCGGCTTCGAGGAAGTCCGCACCTCCGGTATCGTCGCCGACAAGCTGACGTCGTGGGGCGTCGAGGTGCATCGTGGCCTCGGCGGCACCGGCGTGGTCGGCGTGCTCAAGGGCAAGGGCACCGGCTCCAAGCGGATCGGGCTGCGCGCCGACATGGACGCGCTGCCGATGGAAGAGAACACCAACCTGAAATGGCGTTCGACGATTCCGGGCCGCTTCCATGGCTGCGGCCATGACGGCCACACCACCATGCTGCTCGGCACCGCGCGCTACCTCGCCGAGACCCGCAATTTCGACGGCACCGTGCACTTCATCTTCCAGCCCGCCGAAGAAGGCCTCGGTGGCGCCCGCGCCATGATCAAGGACGGGCTGTTCAATCAATTCCCCTGCGACGAGATCTACGGCCTGCACAACGCCCCGGACATGAACCACGGCGAGATCGCGATCTTCCCCGGCTCCGCGATGGCCGCCGCCGATTTCTTCGACATCACCATCAATGGCTACGGCGCCCACGGCGCGATGCCGGAGCGCTCCAAGGATCCCGTGGTCATCGCGGTGGCGCTGGCGCAGGCGCTGCAGACCATCGTCAGCCGCAACGTCAATCCGCTGAAATCCGCGGTGCTGTCGATCACCCAGATCCATTCCGGCTCGGCCTACAACGTCATCCCCGGCGATGCCAAGCTTTGCGGCACGGTGCGCACCTTCGACGAAACGATCCGTATGCTGGTCCGCGAGCGGATGCGCGCCATTGCCGCCGGCATGGCGATCGCGTTCGATGTCGAGATCAAGGTCGACATCCGCGACGGCTTCAGCGTTCTGATCAATCAGGAAGAGCAGGCCAAGGTGATCGAACAGGTCGCAGAGACCGTGGTCGGCAAGGAAAACGTCTTCACCAAGTCGCGGCCGAAGATGGGCAGCGAGGATTTCGCCGACATGCTGCACGCCGTACCCGGCGCCTATTTCTGGCTCGGCCAGGAAGGTTCGGTGCCGGTGCACAATCCCGGCTATTACCTGGATGACAAGATCCTGCCGATCGGCGCCAGCATGTTCGCACGGATCATCGAAACGCGACTGCCAGTCGCCGCCCATGGCTGACGGTGTGACAAAATCAGCGACCGCACTGCACGATCTCAGCGCAGTCGAGCTGATCGCCGGGTTTCGCGCCAAGGCGTTCTCGCCGAGCGAAGCCTTGGGAGACGTACTCGCGCACATCGCGGTCTGGGAGCCGCATGCCAAGGCGCTGTACGCCTTCGATCCCGACGGCGCCAGCGCCGTCGCCGAGGACTCCACGCAACGCTGGCTGACGGGCGCGCC
>JAQGKA010000423.1 GCA_028290355.1 Tardiphaga sp.
AGGAAGGTGACCGCTTCCTTGCCGTCGATGACGCGGTGATCGTAGGACAGCGCCAGATACATCATCGGGCGAATTTCGACCTTGCCGGCGACGACGACGGGGCGCTCCTGGATCTTGTGCATGCCGAGGATCGCCGACTGCGGCGCATTCAGGATCGGCGTCGACATCAGCGAACCGTAGATGCCGCCATTGGTGATGGTGAAGGTGCCGCCCTGCATTTCGTCGATCTTGAGCTGGCCGTCGCGGGCGCGGCGGCCGAAATCGGCGATGCTCTTCTCGATCTCGGCGATCGACTTGTTGTCGCAGTCGCGCACCACGGGGACGACGAGGCCCTTGTCGGTGCCGACGGCGACGCCGACGTGATAGTAGTTCTTGTAGATCAGGTCGGTGCCGTCGATCTCGGCATTCGCCGCCGGGATGTCCTTCAGCGCCTGCACGCAGGCCTTGGTGAAGAAGCCCATGAAACCGAGCTTGGAGCCGTGCTTCTTCTCGAACACGTCCTTGTACTGGGTGCGCATCGCCATGATGTGGCTCATGTCGACCTCGTTGAAGGTCGTGAGCATCGCGGCGGTGTTCTGCACGTCCTTGAGGCGACGGGCGATGGTCTGGCGCAGCCGCGTCATCTTCACGCGTTCTTCGCGGGCGGCGTCATCGGCGGGCGACGGCGCGCGAACCTGCACGGCGGCGGCAGGCTGATTGATCGGGGTCGGCGCGGAAGCGGCCTTCTCGATCGCGGCAAGCATGTCGCCCTTGGTGACGCGGCCATCCTTGCCGGAGCCCGGCACGGTGGCGGCATCGATGCCGCTCTCGGCTGAAATCTTGCGCACCGACGGCGCCAAAGGCGTATCGGCCGGCGGGGTCTTCTGAATCGACGGCGCAGGTGCTGCAGCCGCGGGGGCCGCTGCGGGCGCAGGCGCAGCGGCCTTGGCAGGTGCCGCAGCAGCGGCGGCAGGAGCGGCCTTGGCGCCGGCGGCGCCATCGGTGATCTGGCCGAGCAGGGCGCCGACGGCGACGGTCTCGCCATCCTTGGCGACGATCTCGCCGAGCACGCCGGCCGACGGTGCGGGGACCTCGATCGTGACCTTGTCGGTCTCGAGTTCAACCAGGGGCTCATCGACAGCGACGGCTTCGCCGGCCTTCTTGAACCAGCGGCCAATGGTGGCTTCCGTCACGGATTCGCCGAGCGTGGGAACGCGAATTTCAGTCATGGTCTGTTTCCTCTTGCGGCCGGACGGCCCGCTTGGCCGTCCACGCCTAAAATCCTGGAGAGAGATGCGGGGGCACAAATGCCCCGCGCTGGCGCGGGGCATCGCGACTGTGGTGGGTGTTAGCTCAGCGCCTCGTCGAGGAAGGCCTTGAGCTGGGCAAGATGCTTCGACATCAGGCCGGTAGCGGTGGCCGCGGAGGCCGCGCGTCCGGCGTAGCGCGGGCGCTTGTGGGTGGCGTTGATCTGGTTGAGCACCCATTCGAGATAGGGCTCGATGAAGTGCCACGCGCCCATGTTGCGCGGCTCTTCCTGACACCACACGAATTCGGCGCCCTTGAAGCGGCCGAGCTCCTGCACCAGCGCCTTCAGCGGCACCGGGTAGAGCTGCTCGACGCGCAGCAGGTAGATATCGTCAATGCCACGCTTCTCGCGCTCGTCGTAGAGATCGTAATAGACCTTGCCGGAGCACAGCACGACGCGACGGATCTTGGCATCGGGCTGCAGCTTGATCTTTTCGTCCGGCAGCTTCTCCGCGTCATCGTACAGGATGCGGTGGAAGGTGGTGCCGTCGCCGAGTTCGTCGAGCCTGGAGACCGCGCGCTTGTGGCGCAGCAGCGACTTCGGCGTCATCAGGATCAGCGGCTTGCGAATCTCGCGCTTGAGCTGGCGGCGCAGCACATGGAAGAAGTTCGCGGGCGTGGTGGCGTAGACCACCTGCATGTTGTCTTCCGCCGACATCTGCAGGAAGCGCTCGAGGCGTGCGGAGGAATGCTCCGGTCCCTGGCCCTCATAGCCATGCGGCAGCATGCAGACCAGGCCGGACATGCGCAGCCACTTGCGTTCGCCCGACGAGATGAACTGGTCGAACAGCACCTGCGCGCCATTGGCGAAGTCACCGAACTGCGCTTCCCAGATGGTCAGCGCATTCGGCTCGGCCAGCGAATAGCCGTACTCGAATCCGAGCACCGCTTCTTCCGACAGCAGCGAGTTGATGACTTCGTAATGGCCCTGGTTACCGCCGAGGTGGTTGAACGGCGTGTAGCGGCTCTCGTCTTCCTGGTCGAACAGTACCGAATGGCGCTGCGAGAAGGTGCCGCGCTCGCTGTCCTGGCCGGACAGGCGGACATGGTGGCCCTCTTCCATCAGGGTGCAGAACGCCAAGGCTTCGCCGGTCGCCCAGTCAATGCCGATGCCGCTGTCGATCGCCTTGGCGCGGGTGTCGAGATAGCGCTGCACGGTGCGATGAACCCGGAAGCCATCGGGCACCTTGGTGATCTTGCTGCCGATCTCGCGCAACGTCTTGACATCGACGCCGGTGATGCCGCGGCGCGGATCCTCTTCCTGGTCGGCGGACTTGAAGCCCGCCCACTTGCCGTCGAGCCAGTCGGCCTTGTTCGGCTTGTAGCCGGCACCGGCTTCCAGCTCGGCATCGAGCCGTGTACGCCAGTCGGCCTTGGCCTTGTCGATCTCGCCTTCGGTCATGACACCGTCGGCGATCAGGCGCTTGGCATAGAGGTCCAGCGTCGAAAGATGCGCGCCGATCTTCTTGTACATCACCGGCTGGGTGAACGCCGGCTCGTCGCCTTCGTTGTGGCCGTGGCGCCGATAGCAGAACATGTCGATGACGACAGGCTTGTGGAAC
>JAQGKA010000447.1 GCA_028290355.1 Tardiphaga sp.
GCACGGTTTCGCGCAGGATCTCGGATTCGATGGTCGAAACCTTGTCCGACGGCAGCGCCGCCAGCGGCGTCTGCCACTGGAACGCGTCGATCCGGCCGGTGACCGGCGACACCGGCCGCCAGCGATCCGACACATAGCCGTCCGCGGTCCAGACCGGATCGTGCAGCGCGCGCACCGCGCGCAGCGTCCAGGCCCGAGCGCGGCCGCTGTCGCCGCTTTCGGTGCGCTCGATCTCGGCCATCAGCATGGCGACGCGCTGGGTCGAGTGGGAGGTGAACGGCGCCAAGGCCTCGCGCGCGCGCGCAAATTCGCTGGCATCGATGGCGGCACGGGCAATCGCCAGCGCGCTTTCGATATGGCCCGGCGCTTTCGCGGCCAGGGTTTCGACGCGAACCAGGCGCTGCCGCGCGGAATCGCCGAGCTTCACATGGGCATAAGCGTCGGCGAGATCGGGATGCGGCTGTGCCAGCCACGCGGTCTCGACGATCTTCATGGAGCGGCGGATCTGGTGCGCCTCGCTCTGGAATTTGCTGGCGAGCACCGCGGCCGGCACCAAGGTCGGCGCCAGCTTGATCGCCTCCATGACGCTCTCGCGGGCGAGATCGCGATCGACGGTTTCCAGTTCCAGCGCCCGCGCCGTCAGCAGCACGCCGCGTTGCCGCCGGAAGGCCGCCTTGTCGATCAGGCCGGAAGCGAGATTGTTGTCGAGGATCGACAGCGCCCCGGTCCAGTCGCCCTGCGCGCAGCGGAAACCAAGCACCGCCTGCGACGCCCAGGTCGAGCCCGGGGCCAGCTTCATCGCCTCCTCGGCGATGGTCACCGCGGCGACGGGATCGTCGCTGCGCTGCGCCTCGATGAACAGGCCGCGCAGCCCCAGCAGCCGGGTGTCCTCGCGCTCGGCCATGGCGCGGAAAGCGCGGTGTGCGCCCTCGCGGTCGCCATCGAGCTGCGCCGATTGCGCGTGCAGCAGCAGCGCCAACGGATCATTCGCCGCGAGGCGCTTGGCGACGTCGGCATGGCGGCGCGCGGCATCGCCGTCGCCATGGCCGATCGCCAGCAATCCATGGGTGATGGCGTGGCGCCCACGCGCATGACGCTTTTCGCGGCGGCCACGGCGCAGCCGTTCCGGCGTCCGCCACAGACCGCGCACGATCGCCCAGGCCAGCATCGCGGCGACGATCACAAGGGTGAGTGCCAGCGCGAACACCGGCAGCGAGGTCGCAACGCGCCAGCCGCCCCACGACAGCACGACGTCGCCGGTCTGGTCGGCAACCCAGGCCGCGCCAACAGCAGCGAGCGCGATCAACACGAGGAACAGAATGATTCGGAACATCGAAATCCTATGGCGCCGGTTTGGAGAGCGCCGCCATTGCGTCGGCTGCGAATTGACGGGAGGCGGCGAGTGCGGCGTCGTGCGCATCGACCTTATCGATCCAGGGCTGCACCGCGACGCGATCGGCCGGCGCCAGCGTGTAGAGTTCGCGCTTCGCTTCGACAATATCGTTGCGGCGCGCAGCGGCGGCCGCGCGTGACGCGACTGCGCTGCGGTTGTCGCCGGCGACGGCGTCGGTGCGCTCGATGCGAACGAGCCTGGCCGCGCCGGCCTGCAGGCGATCGACGATGCCGGTGCCGGTGGTCGCAGCACTGTCCGGCGCCGGCGCGAGCTTCGACAGCAGCGCCAGCAGATCGCGGCTGAGTGCGGCGGCATTCGGCACGCCGGAGGCGGCGAACGCATCGAGCGGTTTCAGTACATTGGCGTCAACTGCAAGCGGCTTCGCCGCGGCCAGAGCCGCGGCATAAGGCTCCCCCTGCCGCACTGTCGCATCGAGCAGGGATGCGGCGACGACGCGGCGCAGCGGCCTGTCGTCGGCCGGTTTGGCGCTTTGCTGCGCGGCTTCGGTCTTCAACGCACCGGTGGCGCGTTCGACCTGGGCCAGGCGCTCGGTGATCGGGGCGAGATCGACCGGCGCCGCCGCGTCGCGCGGCACGGATTTGAGATCGTTCACTGCGGCCGCAGCGCGCTCAGACTGGCTTTTTGCCGCAGCGAGGTCGCTGCGCAGCGATGCCAGGGACTTTTCCAGCGTGTCGAGGCGCGCCGTGATGGCAGGGTCAGGTGTTGCTGAAGAAGGCGCGGCCGGCGGTGCCGCAGCCCTGGATTCCACCCGCGCGACGCGCGCAGTCAGCGCATCGATCGCCGAAGTGTCGGCCTGCGGTGCCGGTTCCGGCGCCACGGAGCCGGGCCAACCAGCCAGCCAGGCAGCGCCAACCACCAGAGCGGCGGCGACAGCGCCGGTACCGGCGGAGATCAGTGGCGAGGACCGCCGCGCGCGCGGCTCGGAGTGCGGCTTGGGATCGGGTGATGGCGCGGCCTCGGGCGCCGGTTCGCTGGAGGCCGCAGATTCTTGAGCTTCTTGGGCAGCAGCAGTGGTATCGGCGCCAATGTCGGCGGTTTCGGTCGTCACTTCAGTGGCCTGAAGTTCGATGGTCGGCGGCGCCCGCTTCGGCCGGCCCAATTCCGGTGACGGTCCAGTGTCGTCGGGCCTGTCATCGACCATCGGCAAAGTTCCTCATCCGGCGCGAACCCGGCGGGATTCGGCCCCCTCTCTTAGCGCGATAACGGCCTCAGCGCGACAAGGGCGCGATGGCACGGTCCAGCGCCGCGAGCAGGGCATTTTCGTCCGGCGACCGCGCCACCATCACCTGCGTCGCCCCGGCGTCGCGGGCGATGGACGCCACCGACTCCGACAGGCAGCAGTGCGGGACCGCCAAAGCGGAGATTTCGACGCCGGCCAGGCCTGCCGCATCGAAAAATGCCCGAGCGCTGCGCCGCGAATAATGCAGCACCGCCTCGATGCGGCCTGCGGCGAAGGCCTCGGAGACCTCAGGGGGCAGATTGGCCACCGCCGCCATCCGGTAGGTGGTCTGGGTGACGACATTGAAGCCGCGCTCGCCCAGTTCGCCGGCAAGGTCGCGGGCCAGATCGGCGCCGGCGAGGTAGAGCAGCGTGCTGGTCTTCTTCAGCGTCTTCGCCTTGACGCTCTCGACCATCAGCTCGCGCAGCGCGGTGGCATCGCCATCGGCCGAGATGACGTTGCTGAAGCCTGTCTCGCGCGCGGCCTCGGCGGTGCGTTCGCCGACCGCGAACAACGGCAGCTTGAGCAGGCTGTGCTTGACCGGCTGGCCGTCGATGGCGCGCAGCGCATTGGCTGATGTGACGATCACCGCACCGTAATGCGCGTCGGAATCGTCCTGAAACATCACCTTCTCGAACCGCAGCATCGGCGCCGGCAGCGCCTCAAGCCCCCTCGCCCGCAAGGTGGCGACGGTGGAATCATTGTCCGGCTGCGGGCGGGTGACGAGGATGGCCATGCTGAGCTCTCTGCAGATCGCTTGCGCGGCAACGGATGATTGCACGTGGCAACCCCGCAATGCTACGCCGGGGCAGGAAGAGCCCGGCTTTGGCCGATAACGCAAGGATTGAAATTGCTGACCGACGAACCGATGCTGGTGCTGGGAATCGAGACGACCTGCGACGAGACCGCAGCGGCCGTGATCGAGCGCCAGCCCGACGGCAGCGGCAGGATCCTCTCCAATATCGTGCATTCGCAGATCGACGACCACGCGCCCTATGGCGGCGTGGTGCCGGAGATCGCCGCGCGCGCCCATGTCGACCTGCTCGACGGCATCGTCCGCCGCGCGATGCAGGAGGCCGACGTCAATTTTGTGCAACTGACCGGCGTTGCGGCGGCGGCCGGCCCCGGCCTGATCGGCGGCGTCATCGTCGGCCTGACCACCGCCAAGGCCATCGCCATGGTGCACGACACCCCGCTGATCGCGGTCAACCATCTCGAAGCCCACGCGCTGACGCCGCGGCTGAGCTGCCCGCTGGCGTTTCCCTATTGCCTGTTCCTCGCCTCCGGCGGCCACACCCAGATCGTCGCGGTGATCGGCGTCGGCCAGTATGTCCGGCTCGGCACCACCGTCGATGACGCCATGGGCGAGGCCTTCGACAAGGTCGCCAAAATGCTGGGCCTGCCCTATCCCGGCGGCCCGCAGGTCGAGCGCGCCGCGGCCGGCGGCGATCCAAAACGCTTTGCGTTTCCGCGGCCGATGCTGGGCCGTCCCGACGCCAATTTTTCGCTGTCCGGCCTGAAGACCGCGGTGCGCAATGAAGCCAGCCGGATCGCGCCGCTGGAGCCGCAGGACATCAGCGATCTCTGCGCCAGCTTCCAGGCCGCGGTGCTGGAATCCACCGCGGACCGGCTCAGCGTCGGGCTGAGGCTGTTTCAGGAACAGTTCGGCGCGCCCCGCGCTCTGGTCGCGGCCGGCGGCGTCGCCTCCAACCAGGCGATCCGCGGCGCGCTGCAGGCGGTTGCCGCCAAGGCGCAGACCACGCTGATCATTCCGCCGCCGGCGCTGTGTACCGACAATGGCGCCATGATCGCCTGGGCCGGCGCCGAGCGCCTGGCGCTGGGACTGACCGACACCATGGAAGCGCCGCCGCGGGCACGCTGGCTGCTCGACGCCGATGCGACGGCGCCGGCCGGCTTCGCCAAAACCCGCGCTGCGTTCTAGGACGACGTCATGGCGAACTACACTTCAGTCGCGGTGATCGGTGCAGGAGCCTGGGGCACGTCGCTCGCCAGCGTCGCCGCGCGTGCCGGCCGCGACGTGGTGCTCTATGCGCGCAGCCCCGCGACTGCCGCCACCATGGACGCAACGCGCGAAAGCCCGCGACTGCCCGGCGTGCCGCTGGAGTCGAACATCAAAGTCACCGGCGACCTCGTGCTCGCCGGTCGCGCCGACATCATTCTCCTTGCAACGCCTGCGCAGAATCTCCGCGCGGCAGTCACCGCGCTGGCGCCGCATCTCAGCGACGGAAAGCCTGTCATCGCCTGCGCCAAAGGCATCGAGCGCGGCACCCATCAGTTCATGACGGAAGTCATCGCCGAGGCCGCGCCGAAGGCGGTGCCGGCGATCCTGTCCGGCCCAAGCTTTGCCGACGATGTCGCGCGCGGACTCCCAACCGCCGTGACGCTGGCGACATCGGATGAAACGCTGGCGAGTGCGCTGGTGCATGCGCTCGGATCGGCGACGTTCCGGCCCTATCGCTCCACCGACGTGCGCGGCGTCGAGATCGGCGGCGCGGCCAAGAATGTACTGGCAATCGCGGCCGGCATCGTCGCCGGCAAGCAGCTCGGCGCCTCCGCGCTGGCGGCGCTGACCACGCGGGGATTCAGCGAATTGCTGCGGCTCGGCCGCGCCTGCGGCGCGCGCAACGAGACGCTGTCCGGCCTGTCGGGCCTCGGCGACCTAATCCTGAGCTGTTCCAGCGCGCAGTCGCGCAATTTTTCGCTCGGCGCAGCGCTTGGCCGCGGCGAGCAACCGGCACGCAACAAGCTCGCCGAAGGCGAATTCACCGCGCCGGTGCTGGTCGAACTCGCCGCGTCAAAGGGCGTCGACATGCCCGTCGCGCGCGCGGTCGCGGCCATTCTCAGCGGCGCCGCGACGATTGATCAGGCGATCGAAGGCCTGCTGACGCGGCCATTCAAGGCGGAGGGATAGAGATGCCCCATTGGCTGGTGAAATCGGAGCCCTCGACGTGGTCGTGGGATCAGCAGGTCGCAAAGGGCGCCAAGGGCGAAGCCTGGACCGGGGTGCGCAACCACACGGCCAAGCAGTACATGATGAAGATGAAGAAGGGCGACCGCGCATTCTTCTATCATTCCAACGAAGGCAAGGAGATCGTCGGCATCGTCGAGATCATCCGGGAACACTACCCCGACCCGACCGATGAATCCGCAAAGTTCGTCTGCGTCGACATCAAGGCCGACAAGCCTTTGAAGACGCCTGTGACGCTGGTCGCGATCAAGGCCGACCCGCGTTTTGCGGAAATGGCGCTGCTGAAATATTCGCGGCTGTCGGTGCAGCCGGTGACGGATGCTGAATGGAAGATGATCTGCAAGCTGGGCGGATTGTGAGCGTGCGATCCCGAACGCTCCTTCGCTCACAGTGAACGCCGCAGACGCGGCTAAGCCAGCGGCCGTCGGCGATCCGACGGCCTTTATCATCGCCAGCACTTTGTTGCTACCGGTGCCGCTGGTGCCGGAGATCCTGCTGCACGTCGCCGACGAGGCCGTGCCGCTGTGGACCAAGACCGAGGACGAGATCAACGAGATCGGCCTGCCGCCGCCGTTCTGGGCCTTTGCCTGGGCGGGCGGCCAGGCACTGGCGCGCTACATTCTCGATCACCCCACGAACGTCGCTGGAAAAGTCGTCATTGATCTCGCCTCGGGGTCGGGCGTGGTCGCCATCGCCGCAGCGAGAGCCAGCGCCACCCGCGTCGTCGCCTTTGACATCGATGCGTTTGCGCGCACGGCGATCACGCTGAATGCGCGCGAAAACAAAGTGGTGATCGAAGCTTGCGGCGACGACCTGCTTGCCGGGTTCGCGGCGCCGGCGGCTGAAGCGGTTCTGGCCGGAGACATCTTTTACGAGCGCGACACAGCCGAACGGGCCTTCAACTTCCTGAGTGCGAAAGCCGCGCAAGGCGCGACGGTGCTGATCGGGGACCCCGGCCGCAGCTT
>JAQGKA010000493.1 GCA_028290355.1 Tardiphaga sp.
CCCTTCGTGGTGCGCACGGTGCAGCCGGTGATCGAGGATCTCGGCTCCGACGTCGAGGAAGCCGGCCGCTCGCTCGGCGCCAATGATTTCCAGATCCTGTGGCGGGTGATTTTCCCGGCGATCTTTCCGGCGTTCCTGGCTGGCTGCTCATTGTCATTTGCGCGCAGCCTCGGCGAATTCGGCGCGGTCATCTTCATCGCCGGCAACCAGCCGATGAAGACCGAGATCGTCGCGCTGCTGACTTTCATCCGGCTTGAGGAATACAACTACGAAGCTGCGGCCGCGATTGCCACCGTGATGCTGGCGATGGCATTCCTGATGCTGGTGCTGACCAACATGGTGCAGGCGTGGAACCTGCGCTATCTCGGCCGGGGGGACACCTGATGACGCAGCCCCCGTCAGAACGCGGCCATACCGAATGGATGGTGACGCCGGTCGGCGCCGGCCCGGTCGCACGTCGCGTCGTGCTCGGTATCGTCGCGGTCGTGACGCTATTGTTTCTGGTAGCGCCGCTGGCGCTGATCGTCAGTTCGGCATTGTCGCAGGGCGTCGGCGTGTTCTTTCGCAGCCTGTCGGATGCGGGCACCCAGCATGCGATCCTGCTGACGGTCATCACCGCCATCATCGCGGTGCCGCTCAACATCCTGTTCGGCCTCGCCGCGGCATGGACCGTGACCAAGTTCGACTTTCCCGGACGTACCTTGCTGATCTCCCTGATCGAACTGCCCTACTCGATCTCGCCGATCGTCGCCGGCGTCGCCTATCTGTTCGTCTACGGTTCGCAGGGCCTGTTCGGACCGCTGCTGAACGCGCTCGACATCAAGGTGATGTTCGCGCTGCCGGCGATCGTGCTGGCCAGCATGTTCGTGACCGCGCCGTTCGTGGCGCGCGAATTGATCCCGTTGATGCAGGTGCAGGGCACCGACGAAGAGGAAGCTGCGGTCACCCTCGGTGCGTCCGGCTTTGCCACCTTCCTGCGGGTCACGCTGCCGAACATCCGATGGGCGGTGCTGTATGGCGCGATCTTGTGCAACGCGCGGGTGATGGGCGAATTCGGCGCGGTGTCGGTGGTCTCCGGCAACATCCGCGGCCAGACCACGACGCTGCCGCTGCAGATCGAGCTGCTGTACCAGGACTACAATGTCGCCGGCGCCTTCGCCGCGGCGACGGTGCTGACCGCGGTGGCACTGGTGACCATCGTCATCAAGGCGGTGCTGGAACGGATCGCCCGCGAGATCGACGAAACGCCGGTCCGTCCGCCGGCGCACTGATCTTTCGAAGGGCCTTCTCAGCAGGTGGCGTTTGGCGCTAAAAGAGCGTCTGGACGCCGTGTGGCGCTGTTTGCCGTCACTTTCCCTGAAAATAGAGCAGAATTGCCGCTTTCGCGAGAATCTCATCATGAAACGTATCGACGCCCACGGATTGAAGATCGCTCCTGTCCTGTTTGATTTCATTGCCAAGGAAGCCGCCGCCAAGACCGGGATCGCACCGGACGCGTTCTGGGCGGGCCTCGCCGGGATCATCAAAGACCTCGGGCCAAGGAACCGCGAACTGCTCAAGGTGCGCGATACGCTACAGGAGAAGATCGACGCCTGGCACCGCGCCCACAAGGGCGCGTTCGACATGAACGCCTACACCGCGTTCCTGAAGGAGATCGGCTACCTGCTTCCGGAACCGGCGACCAAGACCGTCGAAACCGCCAATGTGGACGAAGAGATCGGCCAGATCTGCGGGCCGCAGCTGGTGGTGCCGCTGACCAATGCGCGCTACGCGCTGAACGCGGCCAATGCGCGCTGGGGTAGCCTCTACGATGCGCTGTACGGCACCGACGCGATCCCGCATGAAGCCACCGACGGCGGCAAGGGCTACAACAAGGCCCGCGGCGACCGGGTGATCGCGAAAGCCAAGGCTTTCCTCGACCATGCCGTGCCGCTGGCCACCGGCAGCCACACCGACGTCACCGCCTACAGCATCATCGCCGGCCAGCTCTCGGCGAAGCTGAAGAGCGGCAACCTCACTGCATTGAAGAATGAAGCCCAGCTCGCCGGCTATCTCGGCGAACTCACCGCGCCCACCTCGATCCTGCTGGTCAACAACGGCCTGCACATCGAGGTGAAGATCGATCGTAGCAATATCATCGGCAAGGATGACTCCGCGGGGGTCGCCGACATGATCATCGAATCCGCCGTCTCGACCATTCTCGACATGGAAGACAGCGTTGCCACCGTCGATGCCGAAGACAAGGTGCTGGTCTATCGCAACACGCTGGGCCTGATGAACGGCACGCTGTCGGCCGACTTCGAGAAGGGCGGCAAGACGCTGAAGCGTTCGCTCAACCCGGATCGCACCTACAAGACGCCCGCTGGCAAGGAGCTGACGCTGCATGGCCGCAGCCTGCTGCTGATGCGTGCTGTCGGCCACCACATGTTCACCGACGCGGTGCTGGACAGCACCGGCGAGGAAATCCCCGAGGGCCTGCTCGACGCCGCCGTTGCCGGCCTGCTGGCGATCCACGATCTCAAATCGACCGGCCTGCGCAACAGCCGCACCGGCTCGGTCTATATCGTCAAGCCGAAGATGCATGGCCCCGACGAAGTGGCGCTGACCTGCGAGACCTTCGCCCGCGTCGAGAAGATGCTGTCGCTGCCGGTCAACACCATGAAAGTCGGCATCATGGACGAGGAACGCCGCACCACGGTGAACCTGAAGGCCTGCATCCAGAACGCCTCGGCGCGCATCATGTTCATCAACACCGGCTTCCTCGACCGCACCGGCGACGAAATCCATACGTCGATGGAAGCGGGTCCGATGATCCGCAAGAACGACATGAAGGCGACGCCGTGGATCAAGGCCTATGAAGAGTGGAACGTCGATGTCGGCCTGATCGACGGGCTGCCGGGCCATGCCCAGATCGGCAAGGGCATGTGGGCAGCACCCGACAAGATGGCGGACATGCTGGTGCAGAAGATCGCGCATGTGAATGCCGGCGCCACCACCGCCTGGGTGCCCTCGCCGACCGCCGCGACGCTGCATGCGCTGCACTACCATCAGGTCGATGTCGCCGCCCGGCAGAAGGAACTCAGCAAGGGCGGCCCGCGCGCCAAACTGTCTGATATCCTCACCATCCCGGTGTCGCAGTCGAACTGGGCGCCGGATGACGTCAAGCAGGAGATCGACAACAACTGCCAGGGCATTTTGGGATATGTGGTGCGCTGGATCGACCAGGGCGTCGGCTGCTCCAAGGTGCCGGACATCCACGGCGTCGGCCTGATGGAAGACCGCGCTACGCTGCGCATTTCCGCCCAGCATCTGGCGAACTGGCTGCATCAGGGCGTCATCACCAAGGATCAGGTGATGGAATCGCTGAAGCGAATGGCCGTCGTGGTCGACCAGCAGAATGACGGCGATGCGCTGTACCAGCCGATGGCGCCGAGTTTCGACGGCGTCGCCTTCAAGGCAGCCTGCGACCTGATCTTCAAGGGCCGCGAGCAGCCCAACGGCTACACCGAATACATTCTGACCGCGCGACGCCGCGAAGCGAAAGCCCTGGGCTGATCGCTGATTGCCATCACACATCAAGAAAAGCCCCGGCAAATCGCCGGGGCTTTTTGTTGTCAGATCGGCGTCAGAATACCGCGATGTATTTCAAGAGCGAGATCACGCCGAGGATGATCACAACGACGCGGCAGATCTGCTTGGCGCGACCATCGATCGGCAACAAATTGATCAAATAGAGAATGAGAATAACGACGAGAAAGGTGATCAAGACGCCTACGAGCATGGTCAGTCCCCCAGCTACATTGAGATGAATGGTAATCGCGGCCACTGCCGAGCTTACCGCTGTCGAGCCAACGCCGCCGACCGCCTCCGGTTCCATCGAAGGAACATCAATCTGAGAGCGTCTAGCGGTATTTAAATGCCCAGTTCAAGCGGCGATTGCCGAGGGCAGCCCACCTCAGGTAGCGACGCAGCAGAGCGCTCGTTTTTCGTGTGGAACCTGAAATATTTACCATTTGAAGCCTAACTAAATCAAATAGTTGGGGGATTCATTGTGCTCAATCGGTTGACCGTTTCCGCGTTGCTTCAATCTGTCATCGTCGTCATGGCCGCCTGTGTCGTGACCGTTCTCTCGATCAGCGCCTGGGATTCCTGGGGACGCCTCAACGTCGCCGGGCGGATTTCGACGATCGCCGAAGCGTCCGGGCATGCCTTCAAGGCGATGCATAATCTGCGTACCGACCGGTCCTCGACCTTTCGCACGCTCAATGGCGACGTCGTGATGCAGCCCGACACCGAAGCCTATATTCGCCGTATCCGCGACGCCGAAATGCCGGCGATGAAATCGGCGGCGGAGCTGCTGGCTTCGGCCGACTTCCCCGGCAAAGCCACCCTGCTTCCCGAGTTGAACCGGTTGATGCAGGCGCTGATCGGCCTGCAGACCGAATCCTGGGACCAGATGAGCAAGCCGAAAGCATCGCGCCGCGCCGGCCTCGCCAAGGAATACATGGACAACACCGACGCGCTGCTGGCGACGCTGGACAAACTCTCCGCCGCCCTCGCCGCCGCCGTGAACCACAGCGATCCGGTCATCGATCAATTGCTGTCGATCAAGCAGATGGCCTGGCTGATGCGCAACACCTCCGGCGATGCTTCGGTGATGGTCTCCAACGGACTGGCCACCGGCAAGCTGCCGCAAGACGGACAGCGGACCTATACCAAGCTGGTCGGCGGAATCGAGACCGCATGGAATGCGCTGGAGATCGCATCGTCGGGCGCACAGCTGCCGCCAGGCCTCGTGACCGCGCTGGCCGCAGCGAAGGCGAGCTTTTTCGAGCCGCAATACCTGGCGCTGCGTGACCGGCTGATCAATGCAGTAGTTACCGGGGAGAAGCCGGAAATGCCGGCGACGGCATGGACGCCACTGACCGTCGATCGCATGAGCACCGCCGTCGCAGTGGCCGAGCGCGCCTTGGACGAAGCCAAGGGCCAGAGCCTGGCGCAATGGTCCGCCGCTCGGCACTCGCTGATCCTGCAGTTGCTATTGGTCACCGCGGCCCTCGCGCTGGCGATCGGCAGCATGATTGCCGTCACCCGCCGCGTCATCACCCCGCTACACACCATTCGCGATGCGATGCTGAAAGTCGCCGCAGGCTATCTCGTCGTCGATGCCGGTTATTCCGAACGGAAGGACGAAATCGGCGCGCTCGCCGGCGCTCTGGAGACCTTCAAGCAACAGGCCAAGGAGAAGGCGCAGATAGAACAGCAGGAGCGCAACCGCAATGCCGACGCGACCCACCGGCAGCAGGCCATCGAACAGCACATCGGGACCTTCGAAGTCCAGATGCGCGACGCGCTCAATGCGCTCGGCAACGCTTCCGACCAGATGAACACCACGTCGGACGGCATGTCGGCGGTGTCCAGCCAGACCAACGCCCGTGTGCAGGTCGCGGCGAAAGCGTCGGGCGAAGCCTCGACGAGCGTGCAGAACGTGGCGTCCGCCTCCGAGCAACTGAGCGCATCGATCAACGACATCAGCCGGCAGGCCGCCCATGCCGCGGGCATCGCCAGCCGCGCGGTCAGCCAGGCCCAGGAAACCGACGGCACCGTTCAAGGACTGGCAAAGACTGCCAGCCGGATCGGCGAAGTGGTCGGCCTGATCAACGACATCGCCTCGCAGACCAACCTGCTGGCGCTGAACGCAACCATCGAAGCCGCCCGTGCGGGCGAAGCCGGGCGGGGCTTCGCCGTCGTGGCGTCGGAAGTGAAATCGCTCGCCAGCCAGACTGCGAAGGCGACCGACGATATTTCCGAACAGATCGCCGATATCCAGAAGGTGGCCAATGAAGCCATCGACGCCATCAAGGCGATCGGCGGCATCATCGGCGAAGTCAACGAAGTCGCCACTGCCATCGCCGCCGCCGTCGAAGAGCAGGGTGCGGCCACCCAGGAAATCACCCGCAGCACCCAGCAGGCCGCGCAGGGGACCAAGAACGTGTCCGACAACATCACCGGCGTCAGCGCCGACGCCGATGCGGCCGGCGCAGCTGCGCAAAACGTCAAACTGGCTTCGGAAACGCTGGCGGCGCAAACCCGCCAATTGGGCGCGCAGGTGACCGACTTCCTCGGCAAGATCCGCGCGGCTTAATCAGGCGAGCCGCGCCAGCGCGCAGCTACTCCTGAGCGACCACCGGCACGCGCTCATACTTCGCGCGGACCGATGACGAGGCCGGCGACATGTTCAGCGATGCGCCGCGCTTGTCGGCGCCGCGATTGGTGACCATCAGGCCGTCGGCGCCGGCCACGATATCGCCCTCGCGCAACGTGGGATCATTCTCGATCTTCACCGGCGCGAGGCCGATCAGATCCTTGCCGTTGCAGGTGCAGCCCGCCACCAGCTCGGTGCGGTACTTGAAAGCGTTCGGCAGCTCGGAATAGGGCTTGCCGGTTTCGGTCGCGGCCTGATCGATATTGCTGCCGTAGACGATCTTGGTCTCGCTCGCCGGGCAGAAATTGTTGCACGACGCCGCGCGGCTCTGGCTGTCGGTCGCCGAAATCGGGAAGTAGCGGCCGTCGCAGGTTCGGACGCAAAAGGCCTGACGCCCGCCGCCGGTGCTTCGTGGACGGGCGTCGTTCTGCGAGGGCGTTCCATCACCGATGAATGGCAGCGTGATCGAGGGTGCGGACGAACGGCCACCGGAGAACGCGCCAAACAGCGCCGACAGAAAATCTTCAGCATGCACGGCCGGCGTCACGCCAAATACCGTCAACGCGGTAACCGCGCCGAAAGCCAGCCGCCTGCCTGATGTCCGGTTCATAGGGGCCTCCGAATGGATATCGATGTCAGTACAGCGACGACGCCGAAAGGTTCATCGCCTGACGCCCGGTCGCCGCAGCCGGGGACGCCGATGCAGGACGAACCGAAATCGAGGTCACGGTGCGCGGCGCCGGGGTCGCGCGCGCCTCGAAGCGCGGCGCAGCGCCAGACTTCGGCAGCACCACCACCTTGGTCCCGACATTGACCCGGTTGAACAGGTCCGCGACGTCTTCATTGGTCAGGCGGATGCAGCCCGAGGAGACGAACTTGCCGATGGTCGAGGGATCGTTGGTTCCGTGGATGCGATATTCGCTGGCGCCGAGGTACATCGCGCGGGCGCCGAGCGGATTGCCGGGGCCACCGGCCATGAAACGCGGCAGATAGGGCTGGCGTGCAATCATCTGCGCCGGGGGATGCCAGTCCGGCCATTCCGCCTTGCGCGTCACGGTCTGCGTGCCGGACCAGGTGAAGCCTTCGCGGCCGACGCCGACGCCGTAGCGGATCGCGCGGCCCCGGCCGAGTACATAATAAAGATGGGTATTCGCGGTATCGATGATCACGGTGCCCGGCGCCTCGCGGCTGTCGAACGCGACTTCGACGCGGCGAAAACGCTCCGGTGCGACGTAGGATGCGCCGTCCTGATCCGTCGGTCGGGCCACTATCCTATCGTCGGAGGGAAATCCGTTTTGATAGGGCGATGCGTAGCTCATCGCCTGCGCGGATGCGTCGGTTGCGGTCAGCGCCGGCGCCAACACCATAGCGGCAGCGAAAACCAGCGCGTTGGTCACGCGTAGCGATAGCTTGCGATTTCCAGAAGTTGCCTGTGACATGGGCTGCCCCGTTGGTGATGCATCGTGACGATGACTGCCCAAACAACAACGTCGAGGCCCTGCGGTTCCGTGGCCGATCGTGGCGGCCGCCGCTGTCAACCGCATCGGCGCACACGTTTTCGCGATGGAACTTTGCATACAGCTTGCGGTTATGTGGCCGTAATCGAACGAACGGCGGCCTCCGGTGAATAGCGATGAGTAAAGCCGGCGCTGTTGCCGATGCCAAAATCGGGACACCCCTGCCCGACAGCAAGGTCGAACTGCCGCCGGTGATCCGGCGCGCCGAGGTCGTCGCCTTCACGCTGGTCGCACTGCTGGTGATTACCGTCGTCGCCGTTCTTTACGTGGCAAAGCCGTTCTTCCTGCCCGTCGTCACCGCCTTCATCATCGGCACCATGCTGTCGCCGGCAGCCAACTTCCTGGAAAAGCGCTACATTCCCCGCTCGGTCTCCGCGGTGCTGATCGTCACCGCGGCGTGCGCCGGCATCGCCTTCATCGTTGGGCTGATCTCGTCGCCGCTGATGGAATGGACCACGCGGCTGCCGGAGCTGGGATCGCTGCTCAAGGACAAGCTGCACGTATTCGATCGGCCGCTGGCGCTCTGGCATCAGGTGCAGGGCCTGTTCGGCGGCGCGGAATCGCTGGCGAGCACGCAGTTTCAGCTGCCAAAGATCGACTGGGTGCAGCCGACGGTGGAATTCCTGTCGCCTACCTTCACCGAATTTCTGCTGTTCTTCGCCACGCTGGTGCTGTTCATCGCCAGCTGGAAGGATCTGCGCCGGGCGCTGGTCATGAACTTTGCCGACCACGAATGGCGATTGCGGACGCTGCGCATTCTCAACGCCATCGAAACCAGCCTCGGCGACTACCTGCTCACCGTCACCATGATCAATTTCGGCGTCGGCATCGCCACCGGCCTGATCTGCGCGGTCACCAGCATGCCCAACCCGGCCGGGCTTGGCGCGCTCGCGGCGACGCTAAACTTCTTTCCAATCATCGGCCCGGTCGCGATGTTCGTCATCCTCGTGGTCGTCGGTATCATCACCTCTTCGACGCTCGGCACGGGGCTGATCGCAGCGCTGGCCTTCGTCGGCCTGACCTTCCTGGAAGGACATTTCATCACGCCGACCATCATCGGCCGGCGGCTAGAACTGAACGCGCTGGCGGTGTTCATGGCGCTGGCGTTCTGGACCTGGCTATGGGGGCCGATGGGCGGCTTTCTGGCCTCGCCGCTGCTGATCGTCGCGTTGATCCTGAAAGAGCACTTGATGCCGGTCAATGCGCCGCAGCTGCCGCCGGAGTAATCGGGTTTCCGCGACGGAACTTAGCTTCTGACGGAGCGTTTCTGCATCACATTATTCCAGACTCAGGGAGCTTTGGATGTCCAGCACCGGCGGCGAAGACAAGATCAAAAACCTGTTGGACAAGGCCACCTACACGCGCCTCGAAAAGGATTTAGCAGCCGTGAAAAACGATATCTCCGCCCTCACCGACCAGATCACCGACGCGCTCAACGCCTTCACCGGCGAAGCCTCCAAACAGGCCCGTCGCGGCATCAAGCAAGCTCGCGCCAATGCCGACTCCGTGATGTCCGATATGTCGGAGCGCGGCAGCGCGGCCTATGACGCGGCGCATGATGCTGCTTACTCGCTGGAAGAATCCATGGAGGACGTGATCCAGCAGCGGCCGCTGGCCGCGGTCGGGCTTGCCCTCGGCCTCGGTATCCTGATCGGCGCGGCCTGGCGCCGCTGAGCGCCGTGACGCACGCATGGCTCTGATTTGGCTTTGATTTTAACTGGCGGCGCCGAGCAGGCGTCGTCAGTTTGTTTGTGAGATTTATTTCAACACCGGGGGGCTTCGATGTTTCAGCGCGTGATCGACGATTTGAAGGACAGTACGGGTACCACGGTGCGGATGACCTCGCTGGCCGCGCTGGTTGGCTTTGCGCTGTTCGTGACGCTGTCGTTCCTGTGCGCGGCAGCATTTATCGCCGTGATGCAGCGCTACGGCCTGATCGAGGCCTGCCTGACCGTGGCCGGCATCTTCCTGGTGATTTCGCTGATTGCCGCCGCCGTCTATACGACGAAGAAGCGCCGCGCCAAGGCCCGCGCCATGGCAGCGGCACGCGAAGCTGCGAGGGCCGCGGCGAGCGCGCCGATGATCGACCCCATGCTCATCGCCGCCGCGCTTCCGATTCTCCGCGCTGTGGGATTGAAAAAGCTTGTTCCGCTGCTCGCGGTCGCCGGCGTTGCGCTGGGCTATCTGGCGAGCCGCAATAGCGCGGCGGCGGACGAAGAAGCCGAAGCAGAAGTCGACGAGGAATAGGCTACGGTTCTAACGTCAGGTGATGCAACGGCCAGGCTGCAGCAGCTTGGCAACTTCGGTGAGCACGCTGACCGGCGGCTCGCAAGCAACCGCTGACTTCCGATCCATCGGCTTGCTGACGCTCGGCGTCGAGCCGTCCTTACCGTTCTTGATCGCCTCGACCTTCACACGTGCCACGGGAAGCCGCATCAGCACGGACGTCTCCGACAGTCCATGAACGCGAAACGACAGGGTCTGGCCCTGGCCGTTTTGTACCGAGGTCAGCAAACCCCGATCAGCCTTGGCTGCACGGTTCACCGCACCAACGTCAACACGGCTCTCGTCAGTCATGGTGCCGCGAAGATCGCTACCGGATGCGTATTGGATGGCGCCCAACGTCGCCGCGGCTGCCATCAACCATAAAATTCCGCTGGTGATCTGAGACATCTGCCGCCTCACCTGCCCTGCACCGATGCCGCAATGTGGTATCCGGGACAGCAACGCAGGCGGAGCGATAAGGGTTCGCCCGTAGCAATCACTTAACCGTGTGTAAAACTTTCGCGGCTTTCGGGAACGTTTTTCGCGCCTAAACGTCGATTAGGCAGTCGGTCGTCCCCCTGCCCCAATCGACCGGCGACGCGGGGCGTGGCTGTGGTGATGCCAGCTGCGTCCCGCATTCTTTATTTGATATTATTGGCATGTTCCGCTTTACGCGGCTTGCCCCCTCCCCCTCGAAAGATTGCAAGTCAGCTGGGCGTCTAACCAAGGAGCAGCAGACCTGCGATCGCGACGATCAAAAAAATGATCGGGCCGACCTTCGGGCGATGGCGCGCGCGACGGGGCATCGACGGAGCGCAGGTTCGCCCCAAGTCGTTGATGACGACGAAGAGGCTCTTGCCATCAAGCGAAGCACTCTCGTCCCGCCTTGGGATAACGGAAGGGGTCCAGTTCGATTCACGCATGTTTCGTACTCACCCTATAACTCGCTTAGATTGACCCGGCTTGGATCGGAAAATCGCCACCTCGTTGAATCCACGAGGCTGACGATCGAAGGCGGAAGCGGGAACGGAGGGGCTTGCCGTCACTCTCGACATTTCGAGACGCATCAACTCGTTGCCAGCGCCGCGCGCTCAGCACCGCACTCATCGCATCGGCAAAACAAGCAAAACAAAATGTCCCGGTTACGGAATAGTGCGGAGTAAGCTGTCTTTATGGTCATCGGATGCTGGGAGCCGCAATCAAGGCAGCGAACAACGTTCGAAAACGCGTTGCACATTTCGGTGTTATGCTGTGAGGCCAACTCTTGGTAGCGCATCTGTGCCTCCGGATTTCGGGCATCCCCCCCCCCCCAAAAATCCTAGCCACTCGCAAAATTGGATGATGTTCAGAATTAGCCACTTCCGCGAAATTCTACGAGATAGCGCCGGCACGCCAATGCAACCTAGAAAAGCGCGAGGAAAGCGAGAGATGCGATTCTCTGGCTCAATCAGTCGCCCGAAGAACTCAGATCATTCTGGAATGTAGCGTTGGCTTGAATCGGACATTCATTTCAACCACCTCAGATTGGGTGCTAGAGGCGAGACAATCCTTCCAACTCATCATTCATTTTCTCATTGAGCGCCTGGCAGACCTGCTCGTGAAGCAGCCAAAGGTTTTCAACCGACAACGCCCGGACTTCGTCCAAGCTCAAGTCGGCCAAATCTAGTTTCCTTTGATCCAGGTCATTCCCCATCAGCCAGCTCCAGCTGCAAAATGGTATCGTGGGGAAAAATGCAAACACGAACACAAATTATGTCTGCGTACGCTCGCCGACAGACCAAATGTTAATTTTATGCCAGTTTACTGATATTTCCAGACATCGGGAGAGCAGAATGTTCCCTATTGTCGACAGGCGCGTTAGTTGGATGGTAGTTGCCGCGCAGCTGAGGACGCTTTCGAGCAAGCTAATAACCAGCGAGGACCAAGCTCTTGTCGAGAAGCGCCTTGCGCAGCTTCTGTCGGGCATTGAGCGTGAACGAGCATTGCATGCTCACTTGTCCACCGATTGGATCGGCCCACAGGAAGCAACCTGGACAAATATCGTTCGCGTCGATCATGAACCGAGCAACGACAACAGCAGTGGTATTTTAAACGACGGTCGACAAAAAATTATCCGATAAAATAATTCTTCCAAGGGTGTCGCCTGCCCTCTTCCGGCAGTCTGCCCCCAAGCCCGAACGCCAGACGTCACCCTTCGCCAAATCCGATCAGCGACCGAGAAGCGCACCGGAATATAGGTGGGTTCAATGACCGATGTACCAAAAAACAGAATGTCCCTATCCGATCCAGGGCGAGCAATCGATCTGCGCTGGACACTCCGAGACATCAAGGCCGGCCGATTGAAACTTACGCCTGCCGATCCGAACCAGCTTGAAGAATTGATTGCACGCGGACTCGTCGAAATGTCAGATAACGTCCCGGTGCTCACGGAAGCAGGCTATCGAGAGATAGAATAAAGGTGCATCCAGTGATTACGGCGGCGAAAACGAATGCGCACCTGGAAAGCAATTGGAGCGGCTTCGCCGACTGCCAATCCGGCCTTTCGTAACGCCTTGAAGGTGGAACGATGTGCGTCGCGCCCCTTACATGGCATCTTCTTCAAAGCTTCTTTCATCTTCTTGCTAACATACATCTTCAGATCTCGCGTCCGCGGTGTCGTACTGCAAGCCTTGGATTGCAAGCCAGCCCGCGCAAAGGCTGCGCATCAATGAAGTCGTCGCCGCGACGCCCAACGTCGTTGTTGTTACTATCGGGCGCAAAGCTACGGCGCCCAGGCAAAACCTAAGCCCGGACGTGTACAGAATCAGCCGAAGACTTTCGACAAGTCTTCTTGCAGGCGCTTCATTTGCTGTGGTCCTGTAAAAATGGTCTTCACCTCCATCAACGCCTCAGCGGTGAGGATGGCTTCCGATCGCCTACCCTCTGCGGCAACGGCGAGGATGCGCGAGGCAATAGCGGCCTGGTTAGAGGAGGTGCGGTGCTGGATTGGCACCTTTGCGACGACATCGGCGAAAACCCGCCTCATCAAGGCAATGGTATCAGGGTCATACGATGCGCGTACAGACATATGCTCCTCCCTATTTTTGTTAGGAGCTAACCTACGACTCATTGCGGAATTGTGAAGCTCGTATTTACGTATTGAGTTTTATGCGCTGCAATGCACCGTATTTTGACGGATCATCTCTGCCTAGTTCTCGAAATTGCGACCGGGCCTGCTCGTACCATGCCGTCATCCCTTGTTGCCGGCTGCATCCCGCATTGCTTTACGCCGAGCTCAGCCAACCTCTTCAAAACTCGGACATGAAAAAGGCGGCTGCGAAAACGCAGCCGCCTGGATCACATTGAAATCAACACGCTGCAGTCCTTTAAGAAGCAGCGGCCTTGGGCGTCTTGTTGCGCGAGTTGCGCTGGAAGAACAGCGCCTGACTGGCGACCGCCGAGACCATCGCGGGCTGGAACGGCTTCGAGATCAGGAATGCCGGCTCCGGGCGTTCGCCGGTCAGGAAGCGCTCGGGATAGGCAGTAATGAACACCACCGGCACCTCAAAGATCCGCAGCAGTTCATTGACCGCATCGAGACCCGAACTGCCATCGGCAAGCTGGATGTCGGCGAGGATCAGGCCGGGCTTCTTGTTCTTGGCCAACGCAACCGCATCCGAATGGGTGCGGGCGACGCCGATGACGTTATGGCCAAGATTCTTCACCAGGCTTTCCAGGTCCATCGCGATGAAGGTCTCATCCTCGATGATCAGCACGTCGGTGGCGATCTCGGCAGCCATCTCGCGGCCGGCGGTATCGGCCAGCGTGCGGATCTCGGAGACGTCGGTGGCGAGGATGAAGGCGACTTCCTCTTCCGAAAATCCTTCCAGCGACAGCAGCAGGAAGGCCTGCCGCGGCAGCGGGGTAATGTTCGACAGCCGGCGCTCCGAGGCCATCGGCAGCTGTGTCACGTCGGGATCGTCGTTGAGAGCGACCGAGTTCCAGATCTGCGTGAACAGACGGAAAAGACCGGCGCGCGGGCCGTGTTGCTCGTCGAGCAACGACTGGTCCTGCAACAGCGCTTCCAGCATGGCCCCGACATAGGCATCGCCCGAGGCCTGGTTGCCCGTCAAGGCACGGGCATAGCGCCGCAACAGCGGTAAATGTTCAGCTACGAGCTGTGATCGGGACATCCCCACTCCATCCTGTCTGAGTCAAAGCA
>JAQGKA010000495.1 GCA_028290355.1 Tardiphaga sp.
GCAAGGAACTGTCCTACAACAACATCAACGACACCGATGCCGCCTATGCGTGCATCGCCGAATTCGATGCCAGCCGCACCGCCGCCTGCGTCATCGTCAATCATGCCAATCCGTGCGGCGTAGCCGAAGGCAGCAATCTCGTCGAGGCCTATCGCAAGGCGCTGGCCTGCGATTCAACCTCGGCATTCGGCGGCATCGTCGCACTGAACCGCACGCTCGATGCGGAAGCCGCGCGCGCCATCACCGAGATCTTCACCGAAGTGATCGTGGCGCCCGACGCCACCGATGAAGCGATCGCCATCGTTGCCGCGAAGAAGACCCTGCGGCTGCTGCTGGCCGGTAGCCTTCCCGATCCGCGCGCGGCGGGACTTACCTAAAAGACCGTCGCCGGCGGCCTGCTGGTGCAGAGCCGCGACAATGCGGTGGTCGATGACATGATCCTGAAGGCGGTGACCAAGCGCCAGCCCACCGACGCCGAGTTGCGCGATCTCAAATTCGCGTTCCGCGTCGCCAAGCACGTCAAGTCCAACACCATCGTCTATGCCAAGGACCTTGCCACGGTCGGCATCGGCGCCGGCCAGATGAGCCGGATCGATTCCGCGCGCATCGCCGCGCGCAAGGCGCAGGATGCCGCGACCGAGTTGAAGCTTGTCGCCCCGATGACCAGGGGATCGGTGGTCGCCTCCGATGCGTTCTTCCCGTTCGCCGATGGCTTGCTGGTAGCAATCGAGGCCGGCGCCACCGCCGTGATCCAGCCCGGTGGCTCGGTGCGCGATGACGAAGTGATCAAGGCCGCCGACGACGCGGGCATTGCCATGGTGCTCACCGGCGTCCGGCACTTCAAGCACTGACAAGCTGTCATTCCGGGGCGCGCGCAGCGTCAGCTGCGAGCGAACCCGGAATCCGGAGATAATTGAACATCTCTGGATTCCGGGCCTGCGCCAGTCGGCTTCGCCGTCTGCCGCATCCCGGAATGACAGTGCACTATTCGTTCTTCCCCCTCGCCAGCAATCCCAGCCCGGCGACGAAGAACAGCACCAGCACCGCCATGCCGGCTTTCTGGCTGGCGGTGACGGCGGTGACGATGCCGATTAGGAGCCAGCCTCCGCTTGCGATGACGCTGCGCTTGGGGGGAGGGAGATTTCAAGTGCGCGCACCAACGCAAAAAGCCCGGCACGAGGCCGGGCTTTGCTTGATGTCGGATTGACGCGGATCAGTACTTTGCGACCACCGCGCCGTTGTCGCCGAACTTGTACGACACGCCGGCGCGGACCACGTCGATGGTCTGGCGTCCGCCGCGATCCGTGGCGACGGTTGCCGCCGGATTGGTCGATATCGACGTGACCGTCCCTTCGATGGTGCCGAAGTCGTAGTGCAGATATTCAAGCCGGCCGATCCAGTTCGAATTCCACAACATGGTTTCGGCGCCGACACCGGCCACCCAGCCGAAGTGGTCGTTGGGGTTGACGAATGTATTGGTTGCGCCCGGCGGGTTCCGATCGACGAAGGTCGAGGTCCGGGTGATCTTCTCCCAGGCGAGGCCGCCGGTGCCGTAGACCAGCAGGTTGTCGAGCGGCGACCAGCCGAGGCGACCGCGCGCGGTGCCGAGATATTTGACGTCATCGGCCAGGGTGCCCGTCCTCAAGCCGGCATTGGTGACCGGGGAACTGGAGTCGCCCTTGATGCCGGTGACGCTGAAGTCGGCTTCCAGACCGGCCACGGCGCGGCCGAACTGCCAGTTGTAGCCGGCCTGACCGCCGCCGACCCATCCCTTGGATGTGATTCCTTCGAAGCGCTGGCCGCCGCCCTGATCGTTGGAAAAGTTGTTGTCGGCCCATGCATGGCCGCCGTGAACGCCGAGATAGAAGCCGCTCCAGTTCAGCGCCGCCATCCGCGGCGCCTTCGCATAGGCCACAGATGAAGCCGCAGCCGGATCGCCGAACTTGTAGGACAGGCCGGCGCGCACCACGTCGATGGTCTGGTGGCCGGCCGTGCTCGTGATTGTAACAGCCGACGTCGGCGGGAAGTTGAAGGTGCCGGAGACCGCGGTTGCGTTCCGGCCGAAATCGTAATGCAGGTACTCGACCCGCGCGACCCAGTTGGTGCCGAACAGCAGGCTCTCGGCGCCCGCGCCGGCGACCCAGCCGAAGCGATCGACGGGGCTGGTAGAGAACGATGTTGTGGTGACGCCGGCGGCGGTGGTCGCATCGGTCGTGGTCTGGTCGAGGCGCTCCCAGGCCAGGCCGGCGGTGCCGTAAAGCAGCACGTTGCCGGTCGGCAGCCAGCCCAGGCGACCGCGCGCGGTGCCGAGATATTTGACGCGCTCGGAAAATTGAATCGTCTCGGTCGAGCCACCGCCATTGTTGATCACGGGTGACGACGAACGGCCGTCGAGTCCGGCGCCGCTGAGGTCGAGTTCGAGTCCGGCGACGACGCGATCGAACTGCCAGTTATGTCCGACCTGTCCGCCGGCGACCCAGCCTGCGGATTTGACGCTGCCGACGGTGTGGCCGGTGGTCGACACCGCTGTGGAGAAGCGGTCGTTGGCCCAGCCATAGCCGCCGTGGACGCCGAGATAGAAGCCGGCCCAGGAAGATGACGACGACGACGGCGCCTTGGCATAGGCGATGGCGGGTGACGCGCCAAACACGCCGAATTTATAGGACAGGCCGGCGCGCACGGTGTCGAGGGTCTGGCGGCCGCCTTGATCGATGCGGTTGTTGCTCGCCGGCGTCGTCACGAAGCTCGATGTGGCTTCGGTGCTGCCGAAATCGTAATGCAGATATTCGGCGCGCGCGATCCAGTTGCTGTTCCACAGCGCGACTTCGGCGCCGGCGCCGGCGACCCAGCCGAAGTGGTCGATCGGGCTGCGAAACGTCTGGCTGACCGAGGCAGGGAGGCCACCCACGAGGCCGGTCTGGGTTTGCCCTTCGGTACGCTCAACCTTCTCCCAGCCGAGGCCGGCGGTGCCGTACAGCAGCACGTTGTCGGTCGGCAGCCAGCCGAGCCGCGCCCGCGCCGAACCCAGATACTTGATGTCGTCGGCGCGCTGCGCCAACAGGCTCGCGGGGATCGCCGGCAACGACAGAAATGCCGTGCTCGATCCCTTGATGTCGGCGGCGCTGAGATCCAGCTCGACGCCGGCGACGGCGCGGCCGAACTGCCAGTTATAGCCGGCATGGCCGCCATAGAGCGCACCCTTGGAAGCGATGCCGCCCACGGTGAGCAGGTTGGGGGCCGGCGACAGCACGGTCAGAAAGCTGTTGTCACCCCAGCCATAGCCGCCATGAGCGCCGAGATAGAACCCGGCCCATGAATTCATCACGACGGGGCTCTTGAGAGGAACGGCGGCGATGTCCGCGGCCGATGCCGACACGACACTGATCCCCAGCAGGGGGGCGGCCAGCAAAAGCTTTTTCATTCCAAAACCCTCAAGTTGCATTTCGGGTTCCGGCTTAGCCGCTATCCGGACGTATGGATGTACCTTGGCTGCAACATATTGAAATATCAGTATGATTTATCACGCACCGAGTGCGCAGGGGGTCATGCGAGGCGCTGCGACGGGATCGCCGGTGCGGCTGTGGCGCGGGCATTGCCATGGTGCTCACCGGCGTCCGGCACTTCAAGCACTGATGCTTTTTCTTCCCTCGCCCCCACGCGAAGCGAAGCTTCGCTAGGTGGGAGAGGGTGGATGCGCGCCGCAGGCGCGCAGACGGGTGAGGGGTACCGCAAACTCCGAGCCTTGCCGCTACCCCTCATCCGCCTTCGCTGCGCGAAGGCACCTTCTCCCACAAGGGGAGAAGGAAGAGGGTGTGCGCTACTCTTCCCGTACCCGCGCCAGCAGCGCGAGGCCGGCGACGAAGAACAGCACCAGCACCGCCATGCCTGCTTTCTGGCTGGCGGTGACGGCGGTGACGATGCCGATCAGGAGCGGGCCGATAAACGACGTGACTTTTCCGGTCAGCGCAAACAGCCCGAAATACTGCGCGATGCGATCCTGCGGCGCCATCCGGATCAAGAGCGTGCGCGACGCCGCCTGCAGCGGGCCGCCGGCCATGCCGATCAGGCACCCCAGCGCCAGATAGGCCCGCTCGGCGGGCGCGGCGAACAATCCGCCGCCCGGCGCCGGCGGCGTGACCTTCACGAACAGGATGGTTTCGCGATCGATCAGCAGGATCGCGATGATCGACAGCAGCAGCAGCAGCATGCTGCCGGCGATGACCCGCTTCGGCCCCAGCGCATCGTCGAGCCGGCCGCCGACGAAGGCGCCGATGGTGCCGGCAAACGCCAGCGTGATGCCGAAGCTGCCGATCTGAATCGTGTTCCAGCCGAAGGTGCCGGCCGCATAGATTCCGCCGAAGGCGAACAGCGACACCAGCCCGTCGGTATAGATCATGTTGGCGAGCAGGAACGCCATCATCGAGCGATGCTTCGGCAGCTCGCGCAGCGTCTGGCGCAAATCAATCAGGCCCTCCTGCATCGCCTTGCGCGGCGACAGCTTTGCCGGGAAATCCGGCGTCAGCAAAAACATCGGCAGCACGAAGACAATGAACCACAACCCGGTCAGCGGACCGGTGATGCGGTCACCCTGAAACGTCGCGGGGTCGAGGCCGAACAGCGGCACGAAGCCGAACAGCGTGCGTCCTGTGGTTGGATTGGCGGCCATGAATCCGAGCACGAGGATCAGGCTGAGAATGCCGCCGACATAGCCCAGCGCCCAGCCGGAGCCGGACAGCCGGCCGATCTTGTCCGGCGGCACCAGCGACGGCATCATCGCGTTATTGAAGACCGTGGCGAATTCCACGCCGATGGTCGCAAAGCCGTAGGCGATCAGAAGCGGCAGGATCAGCGCGGGATCGCCGGGCTTGCCGATCCACATGATACTGGCGCCAATCACGAAGATCGCACCGAAGCCTGCGATCCATGGCTTGCGACGGCCGCTGGCATCGGCGATGGCGCCGAGCACCGGCGACATCAGCGCGATGATCAGCCCTGCGGCCGCGGTGGCAAAGCCCCACAGCGATTGCCCGGTGGCGGCATCCGATGCCACGCGCGTCGCAAAATAGGGCGCGAACACGAAGGTGGTGATGAGGCTGAAATAGGGCTGCGCCGCCCAGTCGAACAGCATCCAGCCAATGACGGCCGAACGCGGCGGATAGTTTGCTGGCGTCTCGGCGACCGATGCATCTGAAGCGGCGACAAGCGCCATGTCTGGAATCCCCGCGAATCACGCAGTGTTGTGCCTAATAATTCTCAAGCCATATAGCATTGATGACGGTGGTGCGATCATGGCCGCCAGTCGGCCGGAGCGATCGATGACCCCGTTCACGTTTCTGCGTTGCACCTTGGTCGCAACACTCGTGTGGATCGCCACGAGTTGCGGGTCCGTCCAGGCGCAGGAGCAGCGTCGCGGCGTTTACGTATCTCCAACGTCCGACACCATTCATCCGGCCGTGGCCAAACACGGCATGGTTGTCGCGCAGGAAAGGATCGCGGCGAAAGTCGGCGCCGATGTCCTGGCGCGCGGCGGCAATGCGGTGGATGCCGCGGTGGCCACCGGCTTCGCCATGGCCGTTACCTATCCGCGCGCCGGTAATATTGGCGGCGGCGGCTTCATGGTGATCCATTCCGCCGATCGGCACGAAGATATTACGATTGATTATCGCGAGACAGCGCCAGCCGCGACGACGCGCGATATGTTTCTCGGTGCCGACGGCAAGCCGGACATCGCGAAGTCTCGCGACTCTGCGCTCGGCATCGGCATTCCCGGCACCGTCGCGGGCCTCGCGCTGGCGCTGGAGAAATATGGCTCCGGGAAATTCACTCTGTCGGATCTGCTGCAGCCGGCCATCGCGCTGGCGCGTGACGGCTTTGTGCTCACCGACGACGGCGCCGACACGTTGCCGGACTGGCACAGGCGGCTGGCGCGCTGGCCCGCAACGAAAAAGATTTTCTCGCGCGACGACGGTACTTCGCTGCGCGACGGCGACAAGCTTGTTCAAACGGATCTCGCGACGACGCTGACAGCCATCGCAGCGCAGGGCCCGCGCGGATTTTACCAGGGGCCGGTCGCGGAAAGACTGGTGGATGGCATCAATAGTGCTGGCGGTATTTTCACGCTCGACGATCTCAAGACCTATCAACCCGTGATCCGCGCACCGGTGCGCGGCAGCTACCGCGGCTACGACATCGTCTCGATGCCGCTACCATCCTCCGGCGGCATTGTGCTGATGGAAACGCTGAACATCCTCGAAGGCTTTCCGATGCCGGAGCTGCGCCAGGGCACGGCGCCGTCGCTGCATGTGATGATCGAGGCGATGAAGCGCGCTTATGCCGATCGCGCCCGCTATCTCGGCGACCCCGCTTTCGTCAACGCGCCGATCGCGATCCTGATCGCAAAGGACTATGGCGCGAAACAGCGCGCCTCGATCGACCTCGATCGCGCAACGCCATGGACCGATGCGCTATCGGCGGTGCCGCCGCGCGAAGGCAGCAACACCACGCATTATTCCGTGGTCGATGCCGCCGGCAATGCGGTGAGCAACACCTACACCTTGAACTTCAGCTACGGCGTCGGCCTCGTCGCCGAGGGCACGGGCGTTTTGCTCAACAACGAGCTCGACGATTTCACCGCTGCGCCCGGCGCATCGAACGCCTACGGCCTGGTCGGCTTCGAGGCCAATCTGCCTGGGCCCGGCAAGCGGCCGCTGTCGTCGATGTCGCCGACCATCGTGCTGAAGGACGGCAGACCGGTGCTGGTGACCGGTTCGCCTGGCGGCAGCCGCATCATCTCCACGGTGCTGCAGGTGAT
This sequence comes from Tardiphaga sp., assembly GCA_028290355.1. Taxonomy (GTDB): domain Bacteria; phylum Pseudomonadota; class Alphaproteobacteria; order Rhizobiales; family Xanthobacteraceae; genus Tardiphaga. The sequence continues at coordinate 6,812 of JAQGKA010000495.1, forward strand.
CGTCGACGTTCTCGACTACAGGATGGATGTGGCGTCGGCCGTGGCCGCGCCGCGGCTGCATCATCAATGGTTGCCAGACGAAGTGCGCATCGAACGCGGCTTTTCCGACGCGACGCTGGCAGCACTGAGAGCGATGGGCCACCGCATCGTCGAGCCGATGGGCCAGACCTCGGCCAACTCGATTGCGGTGACGCCGGACGGCTTGCTCGGCGCGCCCGATCCGCGCACGCGTGGCGCGGAGGCATCTGGGTACTGATGGTGTAAGATGCCCCCGAGCCGGCGTGCGCTCGGCCCTTCCAGCACACGCGTCAGATGCCCGGCAGTTCTGCAAAATCCGCTGCGGCGATGACCGATCCGAACCGAACTAGCTGTATTGATTGCTCGATATCGGAATGGAAATAACGATCCTCGTCGAGATGGGGCACCTTGGTTCGGATCAGCTTTCGAACAGATTCGAGTCGGTCGCTGGATATCAATGGCGTATGAAAATCGCATCCCTGCGCGCCGGCTAGGAGCTCGATGGCGATCACGGCCATCGCATTCTCGACCATCGGCAGGAGACGGCGTGCTCCGTGTGCTGCCATGGAGACGTGATCTTCCTGGTTCGCGGAAGTCGGAATGGAATCGACGCTTGCGGGGTAGGCTCGCTGCTTGTTTTCCGAAACCAGCGCCGCCGCCGTAACCTGTGCAATCATGAAACCTGAATTGAGTCCGGGCTTTGGCGTCAGGAACGCCGGCACACCTGAGAGCGCCGGATCCACCAGCATTGCGATCCGACGTTCCGAGATCGATCCGATCTCGCAGACAGCAAGCGCAATCATATCCGCCGCGAAGGCCACGGGCTCGGCGTGAAAGTTGCCGCCCGAAATGGCGAGGTCGTCTTCAGAGAAGATCAAAGGATTGTCCGAAACGCCGTTCGCTTCCGTGAGAAGCGTATTCGCTGCCTGGCGCAATACGTCCAGAGCAGCGCCCATCACCTGTGGCTGGCAACGAAGGCAATACGGATCCTGAACACGAACGTCCCCCGTCCGATGCGACTCCCGGATGGAGCTGCCCGCGAGAAACGCGTTGAGAGCAAAGGCCACCGCGATCTGTCCGGCATGTTTACGCAGCGCATGAATTCGCGGGTCGAACGGAGCATCGGAGCCGCGTGCCGCGTCTGTCGACAGTGCGCCGCTGATGATGGCTGTCTTGAAAAGGATCTCGGCCTCGAACAGGCCCGCCAGTGCGCAGGCCGTCGAAAATTGAGTGCCGTTCAACAGGGCAAGCCCTTCCTTGGCGCCCAATACGATCGGCTTCAACCCGACGGTCGCAAGCGCTTCGACAGCGCCCATCCGTCCCGATCCCGTGAATGCCTCACCGACACCGATCATCACCGACGTCAAGTGTGCAAGTGGCGCCAGATCGCCCGAGGCACCGACAGATCCTTGCGACGGCACCACCGGGATAATGTTATTTGCAATCATGGCGTCCAGTAGCTGGATCGTCTCCAGACGAACGCCGGAAAACCCTTGTGCCAGGCTTGCAACCTTCAAGCACATCATCAGCCGGACGATCGACGCGGGCGCTGGATCGCCCACGCCCGCGCAATGCGACAACACGATATTTCTTTGCAGCGCGAGAATGTTGTCAGCCTCGATACGAACGCTCGCGAGTTTTCC
>JAQGKA010000502.1 GCA_028290355.1 Tardiphaga sp.
CCTACCCAGAGATTGTCGATGCGCCGGATCAGAGAAGTTTTACGTTTAAGGCACCAGGGCCTGACCGAGCGCGTCATTGCGCGCATGTTGGGAGTGAGCAATGGCGTCGTGCACGGTTATGTGCGGCGAGCGCGCCTTGCCGGGTTGAGCTGGCCGCTGCCCGAGGGCCTGGACGACGAGGGCCTGGAGCTTCTGCTGTTCCCGGCGCCTGCGGCGGCGGAGCAAAGCGACCGGCGACCGGCGACCGGCACCCGACTGGGTGTATGTCGAGAAGGAGCTGCGCCGTCGCAGCGTAACGCGCCTGCTATTGTGGGAAGAGTACCGCGCAGCCAATCCCGACGGCTTTGGCTATACCTGGTTTTGCACGACCTTCGAGGCCTGGAAGAGGCGTGTGCGCCCGAGCATGCGTCAGACCCACGTGGGTGGGGAGAAGGTGTTCGTCGATTTCGCCGGCGACACCATCGACATCTTCGATCCCATCACCGGCGAAGCGCACGCCACCGCGTTCAGGAATCCGGTGAACGAACTACCCGACGGCTGCGTGCAGATGTATCTGCGCGATCCCTCCGGCAATCTGATTGAGATCGACTGGCCGGACGTTCCTGCAGCGTGATCGCGGAATCTCGGCAGAGATACTCGGTTTCGGTTCGGCATCATAAGCGCCAAGATGGCATTAAAGGAGAACATTAAGCATCATATGTCGCGCACCCCGCCATTCGCAACAAGGGCACGCTCGGCGGCAATCTCGCGCATGGTGGCCATCACCAGATCGCGGTGGGTGTCCTCGATGTCGATGACGCCTTCGGTGCCGACGATGCCGACCTGAAGACCATACACCGCGCACCTCCCGCTCTAGCCATCGAACATGGCCGCCTCAGTGAATGACAGGTCGCCAAGTCGCGGCGGATTGACGCCCTTGGCATATTTGCGGCCGCGCTTTTCGCTATACCAACCGACAAGGCCGGCCACTGCCGCGTTAGCATCGAGGCGAACCAGCACGCCACCGCGCTTCAATAGAAACCAACCGATATTGCCGGCGCAGCGGACCAGATCGTCGAGATCGCGGCAATAGATCAGCCGATAGATAGGAACGACGCCCTTGACGCGATGCTTCTGGAACACGAACGGAAAGCTTGCGCCATCATGCTGCACAACGAGGCTGAGGCAGCCGTATTCGGCGTGCTGGCGCAGAATGTCGTTCTCCATTGCACTGAGAGCGGCGGTGTCGCTGAACATCCCGACGGTCGCATGCTTCACTGCCGGGGACATCGCCAGAGCGGCATAGATCTGTCCCTTGCAATAGACCGAAAATCCTTGCGCCTCCACCGTCGACCATGTGTGCGGCGCCGGCGTGATGTTGAAATAGGTGACGTTCTTGTCCCTGATCGTCGAGGTGATCAGCAGCGATCCGAAACTCCTGAACTCCGGCTTCACATACCAGCTAGACACATTGCAGCGGATCAAAGGGCCCGTTGCCGCCGGCACGCTGGAGAACAGCAGCAGGATCGCACCGACCGGAACACTGGCGCTCTCCAGGCAAAATCCGAATACCGGATAGCCTTCCGGCCGCGGTCGTGCGGCATGCCGGCGCAAACCTTTCAGCCAGTATTCCACGGAGCGGTTGGGAAAACCTTCGCTCAGAAGTTTGGCAACGGCGGGAAGATCGGCTTCGGCGATTTTTCGCAGCTTTACGCCGGCTGTGGAAGATGACATAGGCCGAATTGCTTTCGTGGAGTCTGTTTCGCCGGTCAAACTACCCGGCGCGACGGTGAAACACCAGTTGCTGCGACAACCGCCGTTCCGATGGATGCAGTCAACGGTTCGCGCGCGACGAAAACCGGTGTGTTTATAACGAAACATTTCGCTGGCGGTATGCAAGGCCGACATCTCATTAACGATGATGAGCGGATTTGCCGCCGGTCGGCTCCGGCCGTGCGAGTTATGCGTCCTTAAATCGTCCGTCAAAAGCATCCCATCGATACGGTTGCGCCATGTCCGCTATCTCGACGCCTTCGGGCGAAATACCAGCCGCGATCCCGCTGCGCCCTGCACGCGACGTCCTCGATGACTGGACCAGGGCAATGCACCTCACCGGGCAGATCGAGCAGCATCCAGAACGGCTGCTGGCGGATGTATTGCAGGATGTTGCCGACACAAGCGGTGACGCTCCTGCTCTGATCTTTCAGGGCAACGAATGGTCTTATGCGACACTGGTGCAACAGACCAACCGCATCAGCCGCTGGGCGATCGACCAGGGCATTCAGAAGGGCGACGTCGTCGGCCTGTTGATGAAGAACCGGCCGGACTACCTCGCGATCTGGCTCGGGATCAGCCGCATCGGCGGCGTCGTCGCCCTGATCAACGACCAGTTGCGCGGCGAGGCGCTGGCGCACTGCCTGCGCGTGGTCGGCGCCCGCCGCCTAATCGCAACATTCGACTTTGAAGTCGCGGTCGCCGACGCCATGCGTCTTGTGGATGAAGCGGTCCAAGTCTGGCATTTCGACACCACGGAATCCGCACGTGGGTTGAAAAACGATATTGCGCGCTATTCCGGCGATCAACTGTCCATCGACGAACGGCGCCAGGTCGCACTGTCCGACCGCGCACTGTACATCTACACCTCCGGCACCACCGGGCTTCCGAAGGCCGCTAATGTCAGCCATCGGCGAATCCTGACCTGGAGTTTCTGGTTCGCGGGAATGGCCGACGTTCAGCCGGCCGATCGCATGTACAATTGTCTGCCCATGAATCACAGCGTCGGCGGCGTTGTGGCGATCGGATCGATGCTGGTCAGCGGCGCCTCGGTGGTGCTGCGAGAAAAATTCTCGACCCGGGAGTTCTGGGACGACGTGGTGCGCTGGAAGTGCACCACGTTCCAGTACATCGGCGAGCTCTGCCGCTATCTCGTTAATGCGCCCCCCTCGACCATCGAGAGCGCGCACATGCTACGGCTATGCTGCGGCAACGGCCTGCGCGGCGACGTGTGGACGGCGTTCCAGAGTCGCTTCAAAGTTCCGCAGATCCTCGAATTCTACGCGGCGAGCGAAGGCAGCTTCTCGCTTTTCAATCTCGAGGGAAAGCCTGGCGCAATCGGTCGCGTGCCTGGCTTCCTCAGCCACCGGTTTCCGGCAGAGATCGTCCGCATCGACATTGAAAGCGGCGCGCCGGTCCGCGACACCCAAGGCTTCTGCACGCGCTGTGCGATCAACGAGGCGGGCGAGGCGATCGGAAAACTGAACGAGGACCCGAACGGCACCACCGGGCGTTTCGAGGGCTATTCCAGCGTCGCGGAATCCGAGAACAAGATTCTACGCAATGTCTTCAAGCCGGGCGACGCCTGGCTGCGCACCGGCGACCTGATGCGCAAGGACGAAAAGAACTTCTTCTATTTCGTCGACCGAATGGGCGACACCTTCCGATGGAAGGGCGAGAACGTCTCGACGGCGCAAGTTTCGGAAGCGCTGTGCGACTGTCGCGGCGTGATCGAGGCAGCGGTTTACGGCGTCGCAATCCCGGGTTCCGACGGAAGAGCCGGCATGGCCGCGCTCGTCGTCGATCCATCGTTCGACCTCGTCACGTTTCGCGAAGATGTCGCGACGCGTCTGCCCGCCTTCGCGCGTCCGATCTTTTTACGCCTGAAGAACGGACTCGCGCTCACCGCAACCTTCAAGCAACAGAAGCACGAACTACAACGCGACGGCTATGATCCCGCAAAAGTGATCGGCCCGCTCTACATCGATAGCAACGTGACCGGTCGGTATTCTGCGCTCAGCCAGGACGATTTCGATGGCATGCAACGTGGCGTAAGGTTGCTTTAACTGGCGAATAATAAACATCCGCAGAACGTTGTGGTAAATAATTCCTATGCGGACTTGCCATTCCGGTACAGGCGCGTCTTATCGGAAATTGACCATAGCTGCAGCGAGGGCTTGCTACATACGGTCCATCGAGTAGAACCGCGCCAACAGAGGCTCGTCTATTATGACCGTACGCTCGACCATATTGTCAGAAATTTATAAAATCGCCGTTGCCCAGAAGCGCGATATCAGCACACTCCATGACGATCTTCCCTTGATGGATTCCGGATTTGACTCGCTCTGCTTCGCAGTGCTGGTCGCCCATCTCGAGGATGATCTGGGACTGGATCCGTTCAGCTCGGCTGAAGAGATCGAGTTTCCGGTAACGCTCGGGGATTTCATCGCGCTCTACGAAAATGCAGCGAGAACATAACCTCACGCTCTCCAACATTATCCGGCACGGCGATCCAACCGCGTCGCCCGTCTGCACGGGTGCGAACGGTGCGATCAGCTTTGCGGACATCGTCGCAGGCAGCGGCTTCGGCGATGACGCATTCGACTTCAACGATCGCTCGGTGCTGCTCGCCACGCCGGATCAGCTGACCAGCGCGATTGCACTCATCAAGCTCGATGGCGTGGCGCGCCGCGTCGTGCTGTGCCTTCCCGACGTATCAGTGCGCGACGTGCAGGCCATTGCCGCGACTGCCGAGGTGGATGTGGTCGTCCGCACGGAAGACACATCGAATGTCGACCTGCCCGGTCTGCGCGCGGTGCTGGCGCGCCCTATCGCGGATGCGACGCGCAGTTGTCCCACCGGAACGCGGCGCACCGAATGGGTGCTGCTGACATCCGGCACCAGCGGTACACCCAAGCTCGTGCTGCACGACCTTGGCAGCCTGATTGGCGCGATCAAGCCGTCGGCGAAGGCCTTGCCCTCAACGGTATGGGCGACGTTCTACGATATTCGCCGCTATGGCGGCTTGCAGATTTTCCTGCGCGCCTTGCTCGGCGGCCATTCGATGATTCTGTCGCACCGCGATGAGCCGATCGGCGAACATCTGATCCGTCTCGCGCAAGGCGGCGTCAGCCACATCTCGGGCACGCCATCGCATTGGCGACGCCTACTGATGAGCGGCCTCGCCGGCAACATCGCGCCCGCTTATGTGCGGTTGTCCGGCGAGATCGCCGACCAGAGCGTGCTCGACGCCTTGCAGGCCGCCTTTCCGAAGGCCGGCGTATCGCACGCTTATGCGTCGACCGAGGCCGGCGTCGGCTTCAACGTGATCGACGGCCGCGCCGGATTTCCCGCGGCAATGGCGGACGCGGCCAACGACGACGTCGCGATGACGATCCACGATGGTTCGCTGCGTCTGCGCTCCAGCCGCACCGCCTCCCGCTATCTCGGCGAAACGCAACCGGCGATCGTCGGCCCCGACGGCTTCGTCGATACCGGCGACCTCGTCGAATTGCGCGGCGACCGCTATCATTTCGTCGGACGGCGCGGCGGCATCATCAATGTCGGCGGCCAGAAGGTGCATCCGGAAGAGATCGAGGCCGTTATTAACGGTCATCCGGCCGTGCACATGTCTCTGGTGCAAGGCCGCCGCAGTCCGATCACCGGCGCGCTGGTGGTCGCGGACGTGGTGCTAAAGCAGCAACGCCGCGACGCATCGGAGAATCCCGACGCGCTGGCCGAGGACATTCTCGATCGCTGCCGCGCCGCATTGGCAACTTACAAGGTGCCGACGCGGCTGCACTTCGTGGCGCAGCTCGATGTCTCCGCCTCCGGCAAACTGGTGCGCTCCCATGTATAAAATCGTGGTCACGGGTGGCAGTCGCGGGCTTGGGCTCGGCATCGCGGTCCGGCTGGTGGAGGCCGGCTATGAGGTGATCGCGATCGCGCGGAAATCGACCAAAGAACTTGTCGCCGCCCAGGAGGTCGCCAACCGAGACACACCGCGGCTGCATTTCCGCGCCTTCGACCTCAGCGACATCGACGGCATTGCGGCCCTTGTCAAGCAATTGCGCGCTGAGTTCGGCAAGGTCTATGGTCTCGTCAACAACGCCGCCGTGGGCACCAGCGGAATTCTGTCGAACGCCCGCGTCGAGCAGATCCAGAGCCAGATTCAGCTCAACACCGTATCGCCGATTGTGCTGTCGAAATTTTTGCTGCGCTCAATGATGGCCGGCGGCGGCGGCCGCATCGTCAACGTGTCGTCGATCGTCGGATTTACCGGCTACAGCGGCCTGTCAGTCTACAGCGCCACCAAGGCGGCGATGATCGGCTTCACCAAATCCCTGGCCCGCGAAGTCGGCCAGCTTGGCATCACCGTCAACAGCGTCGCGCCCGGCTTCCTCGACACCGAGATGACCAGCGAGATGGAGCAAAGCCACAAGGACACCATCGCGCGGCGCAGCGCGTTGCGCCGCATGCCCGAAGTCATCGACGTCGCCAACGCCGTCGAATTTCTGATGGGCGAAAAGGCGCGCAATATCACAGGCATCGTCTTGACGGTGGACGCCGGAAATACGGTTTGAGTTTCCAGAGAACATGCAGAAAGCGACACAGATGATCAACCGACGCACATTCCTGCAAACTGCTGCTTCCGCCGTCATCGCCATTCCCGGCGTGCGGTCGCTTCCGGCCATCGCCGCAGGCAGTGATGCCGCGCCCTATCCGACGCACCCAGTGCGCTGGGTCGTGCCTTACGCGGCAGGCGGCGCCACCGACGTGCTTTCACGGCTGGTGTGCCAGTTCCTGCAGGAAAAGCTCCGCCAGCCGTTCGTCGTTGAAAACAAGCCCGGCGCCGGCAGTAACATCGGAACGCAGGCGGTGATCAATTCGCCGCCGGACGGCTACAACCTACTGCTGACCAGCACCGCCAATGCCATCAACGCCTCATTCGATCCGACGTTGCCATTCGACTTCGCCAAGGGCATCGTTCCGGTCTGCGGCGTCGCACGAATCCCTCTGGTGCTCGTCGTCAACAATGATTTACCGGTCCGCTCCGTCGCCGACTTCATCGCCTATGCAAAAGCCAACGCGGGCAAGATGAGCATCGCTTCATCGGGCATCGGCACGTCGCTGCATCTGTCCGGAGAACTGTTCAAGGCGATGGCCGGCGTCGACTTCGTCCACGTGCCCTATCGCGGATCAGCCCCCGGCCTCACCGATGTGATGTCGGGCCAGATCCAAGGGATGTTCGACAACGTTACCTCGTCGTTCGAGCTGGTCAACGCGGGCAAGCTGCGCGCGTTGGGCATTACCACGCTGGAGCGGTCGACCACCATGCCAACGGTGCCACCAATTGCCGACACCTTGCCGGGCTACGAGACCAGCTCGTTCTATGGCACGGGCGCGCCAATCGATACTCCGCGCGCAATCATCGATCTTCTGAATCGCAACATCAATGCGGCGCTTAACGACAAGACCATCAAAATGCGGCTTAGCGAATTGGGCGCGATCCCGCTGACCGGCGATGCCACCGAGTTCGGACGCATGCTGTCCAACGAGACTAGCCACTGGCGGCGTATCGTTGAGCTCTCCAGCCAGCACAAGGGCTAGGCGCCGGTACTCGAGAAAAAGTACCCGATTAGAGATATGATAGGAAAGCATATGGTTTCCCCCTCGCAATAATTCTTGGGGCGCAAAGGGCTTGTCTAGCGCGTGATGGACAGGCTTAAGTCCAAGGCGTTTCTGGCGGCGGCACGTGGCTGAATGTCGGAGAGTTCAACGCCACCTGCCTCAACGATCAAGCCACAACTTGAGAAAAGCGGCAGTAACACTGGCGGAAACACCAAGTCGGATCAGGCTCCGCTTCTTATCCGCCGCCCCGATCGCCCGCAGCAATATCCACGAGCCCATAATCCAGCCGAAGCTGGCGCGGACGCTCCCTGCCCGGTCCAGGACCGCCGCGATGTCTGATTTCTCGTCGTTCATACACACACCCATAGGGTTCCGAATTCTAGGCATTGCACCATCGACGCGCCGATTTCGAAGGAGCGAGGTGCTTTATCCTGGTCCACATAAACACGCTGCCACCGCCACTTACGAGGTCATATCGGCCCAGCAGCATTTTTAGGAACATATTCAGAACGGATTGCGGCGAATTTAAGAGGCTTTAGTTCCTATCTCGCGGAGACGGGGGTTTTCTTAAGTGATGAGGCGCAATAGCCGACTGGCGGGACTGGTTGGCTGGAGTGAGAGGATTCGCACTCACGCATTCCCGATCGAACCCGTTCTCCGTCCCGTCGAATTTGGGAATGTGAGCCCGGGACTGAGCTTCCATGCGATCGATAAATGTTGCGCCGCACCGTCAAATATCTGCGCGGACTAGATTGCAATCTCAAGCCAGATCTTGTTGCTTAGCGATGGGCAAGCAAATTCATGTGCATAGTATTACTAATAAATGTATGCTGAGAACCAATAAGCGAACGGGCAGAAAAACTGTACCGGAATCGCACCGGGGAAACGACATGAAAAAAGATCGTCAGGACTCGCTTACAGGTAGCTCCGCATCCAAGCAAATGGAGCGCCGCAAATTCCTCGTCAAGACCGGCGGCATGCTGGCGGCAGGCGCATTCGGCGCCGTCCCGCTGCGCGGCTGGGCCGCCGATCCAATCAATATTGGAGCGCTTTATCCGACCACAGGAAGCATGGCGCAAATCGGCACGGGCTGTGTAGCTGCCGCCAAACTCGCAGTCGAGATGGTCAATGAGACTGGGGGGATCAAGTCCCTCGGTGGGGCCAAACTTAACCTAATCGTTTCCGACGTGCAGAGCGACACAACCGTGACCCGCACTGAAACCGATCGCCTTATTACTGGCAACAAGCTGTCGGCTATTCATGGCTGTTACGCCAGCGCGCTGACCTTGATTGCCAGCGAAGTCGCAGAACGCGCCAGGGTCCCGCTCATTACCGGATCGAGTTCGGATCAACTTAATAAGGGACGAACCTATACGTTCACGCCTTTTGCGCGCGCTTCGCAGTTTGCGCGGACGCAGCTGCAAATGGCCAAGCTTGTCAGCGAACAGGCGAAAATCGCGGTCATTTTCGAGAATACCGCTTTCGGTACATCGACCTCGAACGGGCTGAGGGAGCTGGCCGCGAGCGAAGGCGTCGAAATTGTGATGTTCGAGCCCTACTCCGCCGGTTTTACCGATGCGAGTCCCCTGATCAATAAGGTTAAGGCGTCGGGGGCAAACACGCTGTTCTCGATATCTTATCTCAACGATCTCATCCTGATCGTACGGACCGTGAAGCAAGTCGGCCTTAAGGTTGCGATCAACGGCGGCTCGGGCGGCTTCGTGATGCCGGATTTCTACAAGAACGTCGGCGCACCAGCCGAAGGCCTTCAGGGCGTCGCGCACTGGAACCATGATGTGAGCGATGACGCCCATAAGGTGAATATCGAGTTCAAGAAGCGCACCGGAGAGTTTGCATTCGAATATGCCGGCGGCCTCGTGGCCCAGACATTCATGTTGGCGGATGCACTTGAACGCGCAGCGTCTGCCGACCCTAAAAAGGTGCGCGAGGCGCTATCGACGCTGGACGTGTCATCGGGTTACGCCGCCATGGCGCCGGGGGGCAAGGTCAAGTTCGGACCCGACGGCAAGAACGTATACGGCCGCCCGGTCGGCGTGCAGTGGCAGAACGGCGATCTCGCCAGCGTTTTCCCGAAAGAGGATGCTCGCGCTCCTTTGATCAAGACCTGAGCGCGGTCGATCATCATGTTGGAAACAGTGGTCCAGGCCGTGATCAACGGCCTGCTCATCGGCGGCATTTATGCGCTTGTGAGCATCGGTGTCACGCTGATTTTCGGCGTGGTCAAGATCGTCAATTTCGCCCAGGGTGAATTTGTGATGATCGGGATGTACATCAGTTTTTACCTCGCCACCCAGTTCGGCATGGATCCGATCGTCTCGCTGGTCATTACGATGCCCGTACTTTTCGCGGCCGGTGTCCTCATCCAGCATTTCCTGATCCGGAGGGTTCTAGGTCCCAACGACATGCCGCAGATCTTTCTCACATTTGCGCTCTCCCTTCTGCTGTTGAACCTAGCGCTGATGCTCTTCACCGCCAACTACCGCACGGTTCATACGTTCTACTCAGACGAAGCATTCCATATCGGTGAGCTGAATATCCCGGTTGCCAAGCTGATCGCCTTTGTCGTGGCAATGTTCCTGAGCGGTGCGCTGTGGGTGTTCCTTCATACTACCGACCTCGGCAAGGCCATGCGCGCAGCGTCCCAAAATCGCGACGTCGCGATGCTGATGGGCATCAATCCTAACCGCGTGTTCTGCGTGGCGCTTGGCATTGCGCTGGCGCTCGCAGGAGCGGCCGGTTCGCTGCTGATGCCGTTCTATTCGGCCTATCCCTTCGTCGGGCAAGTCTTCGTGCTGATGGCGTTCGTTGCCGTTGTGCTGGGCACGCTGGGCAACGTGATCGGCGCGCTGGTCGCCAGCCTGATGATGGGCGTCGCAGAGTCCCTTGGCATTCAGTTCGTCGGCGCCGATTCCGGGCTGATCGTCGTCTTCGCTATGCTGCTGCTGACGCTGGCCTTCAAGCCGACCGGCCTTGGCGGCGGGAGGGCAAGATGATGTTTGGGATCTCCACTCGCGTTTGGCTGTTGCTCGCTGCGGGCGCCGCCGTCCTGATCGCGCTGCCGCTTGTCGTGACAAGTTCGTTCGCCATCGATATCTGCATCCGAATCCTGATGTTTTCCTTTATCGGAGTCGCCTGGAATCTGATGGGCGGCTACGCCAAGCAACTCTCGCTGGGGCATGCTGCCTATTTCGGGCTGGGCGCCTACACCTCGACGATCATGCAAATCAATTACGGCATTTCGCCATGGATCGGCATGGTTGCCGGCGGTGTGGTGGCAATGCTGGCAAGCCTTCCTATAGGCTGGCTTTGCTTCCGGTTGCGCGGCCCTTATTTCACAATCGCCACCATCGCGACCGCGCAAGCGTTGATGCTCATTTTCCTGAAGTTTCGCGATTTTGCATGGGGCGCCGAAGGCACGACGATCCCGAACCTCGGCAATGCGCCGCTGATGATGCAGTTCGAGGAAAAGGCCGGTTATTATTACGTCGCGCTCGGCCTGCTCGCGCTTGGCCTCGCGATCACCTACCAGATGGAAAAATCCTGGATGGGCTATTACCTCGTCGCCATCGGCGAGGACGAAGACGCAGCGGAAGCAATCGGCGTCAACGCGCCGCGCATCAAACGCGACATTTACCTGATCAGTTCGTTTCTCACCGCTTTGGCCGGTACTTTCTACACGCAATATATCTACTTTATTGATCCGGCCACCGCGTTCAGTTTCAACATCTCTATCGAAGCCGCGCTCGTCTCCATCGTCGGCGGAATAGGGACGCTGTGGGGGCCCGTCATCGGCACCATTCTTCTGGAGACGACATCTGCCTTGTTGCAGAGCTGGCTCGGCAGTTCGCTCGGCGGCGTGCAACTGACGGTCTACAGCCTAATTCTGATGGCCGTGATCCTATGGAGGCCTACCGGATTGATGGGCATCATGACCGAATGGTATCAGCGCTTGTTCCGCCGCCGCTCCGTGCAAACGTAAGGAGCCCTGCGATGGAAGATGCGCTCGTTATTCAGAAAATGAGCAAACGCTTTGGCGGGTTACGCGCCGTACAAGACGTCAGCTTTTCCGTGAAGAAAGGCGAGACGGTTGCGCTTATCGGCCCGAATGGTGCCGGCAAGACCACCAGCTTTAATCTGATCACCGGCTTCCACCGGCCTGACTCGGGGTCCATCCGTGCCCTCGGCCGTGAAATCGTCGGCCTGCGGCCGCACGATGTTTGCGCCCAAGGCCTGGCGCGCACATTTCAGGTTGCCAAGCCTTTCGGCGCGATGACGGTGCAGGCAAATGTCATGACCGGCGCATTTCTCCGCAATAAAAGTGTCGATGTTGCGCGCGAGAAAGCGAGCGAAGTGATCGAATTCGTTGGCCTGTCAGCCAAAGAGCAAACGCCAGCCCGCGATCTGACCACCATAGATCAGCGGCGGCTCGAGATGGCACGGGCGCTTGCAACGCAACCGCAAATCCTTCTGCTCGATGAGGTTATGGCCGGGCTTAATCCGTCGGAAATTGATCAGGCGGTTGCACTTATCGGAAAGCTGTCCGAGCGCGGCCTGACCATCGTCATCGTCGAACACGTCATGCGTGCCATTATGGCTGTCGCGCGCCATATCGTGGTGCTCGATCACGGACAGAAGATTGCCGAGGGCAACCCGAGGGAAATCGTGGAGAATCCCGAGGTTGTCCGCGCCTATCTCGGCTCTGCGCATGTCGCAACTCCTGGAGAGACCGGTGCTTGAACTGACAGGGGTTTGCGCTAGCTACGGGTCCGTTCCCGCCATTAGTGGCGTCAATATTCAGATCGGCGTGGGCGAAGCCGTCGGCCTGCTTGGCGCAAACGGCGCGGGCAAAAGCACGACGCTGCGCGCGATTTCGAGTCTCGTACATCTCACATCAGGAAAAATTACGATTGACGGAATCGATCTCGCATCATTGCCGCCGCACAAGATCCCGGAGCTCGGAATCGCTCACGTGCCAGAGGGACGCCAAGTATTCCCTGAAATGACTGTGCAGGAAAATCTCGAGATCGGCGCTTATGTGCCGAAGGCAAAGGCTGAGCGCAGCCGCACGCTTGATCTAGTTTACAGCATTTTCCCGCGACTGGCCGACCGAAAGAGGCAGCTCGCGGGAACCATGAGTGGCGGTGAACAACAGATGCTTGCGGTCGGCCGCGGCTTAATGCTGAAACCGCGACTCTTAATGCTGGATGAGCCTTCGTTGGGACTTGCTCCCGTTATGACCGATGTCACTTTCGAGAAAATCCAGGAAATCCACAAAATGGGAACGGCTATCCTGCTCGTGGAACAGAACGTCAGCCGAGCGCTATCGTTGGTTCAACGCGCCTATGTACTTGAAAGCGGCAGGGTGATCATGCACGGCACCAGCGCAGAGCTGGCCAATAACAAGCAAGTGCAGGCGGCCTATCTTGGAATTTAGGACCGACGATTCGCCCATTGTCGGCAATTCGATCGTCATTCTTGAGCTTATTTCCACTGCCGCCTCCATGCGGCAGTCCACTTCGAACCGGGTCTCCAGCGCCATTAGCCGAAAACGGTAAGATTTGGGATTTCGGCCGGAGATTTTCGGGAGTTCGCGGCCAATCGGGGCTGATTTCGCCACTCGGAGACTCGGCTTGATCGCAAGAAAGCCCGCCAAATGCCGGATGCGGACTTGCCACAGGCCGTCGATACACTGATCGGTGCCGGATATGGCTCCGCCGGCGAGCGCTGCATGGCGATCAGTGTGGCCGTGCTGGTCGGCGATGTCGGCGACAAAATCGTCCCGATGCTGGCCGAACGCGTCAAGAAACTGCGGATCGGCAACGGCATGGAAAGCGACGCGGAAATGGGCCCCGTGGTCACCAGGCAGGCACTCGAACGGATCGAAGGCTATATCCGGATCGGAGTCGACGAGGGCGCTGAGTTGCTCGTTGATGGACGCGGGCACAAAGTCAGCGGTCACAAAGAAGGTTTTTTCACCGACGGCACGCTGTTTGATCACGTCTCGCCGTCGATGCGAATCTACAAGGAGGAAATCTTCGGACCGGTGCTGTCTTGCGTGCGCGTCAAGGATTTCGCCGAAGCGGTCCAGTTGATCAATGACCACGAATACGGAAACGGCGTGTCCTGCTACACCCGTGATGGTAACCTCGCGCGCGAATTCTCCCGCCGCATCCTTGTCGGCATGGTCGGCATCAACGTCCCGATCCCCGTGCCGATGACGTGGCACGGTTTCGGCGGCTGGAAGCGCAGCCTGTTCGGCGATACCCACGCTTACGGCGAAGAGGGCGTGCGGTTTTACACGCGGCAGAAGTCGATCATGCAGCGTTGGCCTGAAAGCACCATGAACGGACCGGAATTCGCGATGCCAACGGCGAAGTGAGCCACCACGTTACAACGCTGTGGCACACTCCGCGATTTTCAATGGAGCCAACGACCTGCGGCGATTCAGGGCCCGAGTCAACGGTGGACTGTCGGACCGAGCCTTAGACCTGTCGTCGCCGCGCGCAAGCTGCAACGACGTAAAAGATTGAGACGCCGAAGCGCAGGGCGACAGGCCTGCGTATCCGCTCGCTGAGCTTGAGCAGTGGATCGCAAACAACACGTTCGAAGGCGGATCATCAGCAACCGCGCTGACCTGATGAGTGCCGCACAGGAAGCGACGGCAGCATACGCCTTCTGTCGCGGGAGAAAATCAGCATTGCGTCGCCGATGAATTTGTCGATCGTGCCGCCATGCTCGTGCTCGATCGCCGTCACGCGGGGAATGCCGGCGTCGGACTGTTCGGGCACCGGGACTCCAAGACACCATTGGGCTACCCGAAGGCACCGTGCCGCGCCCGACGTCGGTCAGCACAGCAGCTCGATGTCGCCAAACAATGCACTCAAAGATTCGTCAATCCAAGACCTTGTCAGCGAAGGCCCCGGACGTCTAGGAATCCGCGAGACTAGACAAACGCTCCTGGGCTCGAGCGTCACCCTTGACCGATCCGAGTGACGCCCCCACTCCAGAATTTGCGCCACTGGCCGTCAACCACAGTGCACCGGTCGGCGAGAACCCGCCGGGATAATATGAGCCAGCAACGCCCGACTGGTTGTTGGCCCGGATTTCAGCGCCGACCAGCCTGGCGCCAGCCGCATCCCGGCGACCCTCGATATATGTGCCGGTCCCGATGCCCGTCGCCGCGCCGCTGGCATCGCCGATAAATACGCCGGCGACACCGTCATGGGCCGATTGGGTCTTGGCGCCGCCATAGACCGCATTCGACTGCATCCCCGAGGCCGCAGTTCCGACGGCATAGACTGCAAGCGCGGCGTTGCATTCGTTATCCACGGAATTATCGCCGCAGGCAGCGCTGCTCATCGATTCCGTGCGCGAGATCTTGAACAGCGGACCGGCCTTGGCTACTGGAACTTTGGCCTGTCCTTCGGACAATTCCCAGAGCTGTGCTTTGTAGTTCACAAACATCGACTGCGAGGTGCCGTGCTGGGTCAAGACCTGCGTGGCCTGCATCACATCACCGATGGCACGTCCGATGATCGAGCCTCCGACGGTCTGCGCCAATGCCCCGCCCAAAAATGCGAAAGTCAAGATACACAGGCTCCAAGTCGCCTTTCGCATCGAGGAGGTAATGGCGGTTTTGCTGAGCGGCATGTTGGTATAGCCTTTCGTTGACGCATACCCATCATAGCAGACATATGAGCCAATGAGCAGAGGCGGCAAATCTCTAGCGTAGCGGCTTTTTGATCATGGCGGATATCGGTCGGCATCCAACGTAGAGACGACCAGAACTTTAGATCGCTAGTTAGAGGTCGGTTGCCAAATCAGGCCGCATAAGCTCGCGGCTCTGCTTGTGGGGTTGCATTTCAGTTTGATGGAAGCTGGAATTCCTCTGTCGTCTTTGTCTCGCCCTGCGCATAAAATTCCAGCACGACGACATCGGCGCCACGCCAGGCCAAATTCATCGCCAGCGTCAAACCGCCCCGTCCCGCGCCGACCCACCACGACATCGGCCTTTGAGCCACTCGGTCATGTCCTCGTCTCAGCAGCGTTCGCTTATTGCGCCATCTTGATGTTGCCGGCACGCGCAACATCGCCCCACCGTTCGAGATCGTCTGCGATGACACGCGAGAATTCTTCCGAAGAATTACCGATCGACTCGATGTTCAGCAGCTTGAGGCGCGAGATGACGTCGGGCAACCGCGCGATGCGGATGAACTCGTCTTGCAGCTTCTTGACGATCGCGGGCGGCGTCGCTTTGGGCAGGAAAACACCGCTCCACAGCACCACTTCGACGTCGGTGCCCGTCTCCTTCATCGTCGGCACATCGGGCAGATCGTCCACCCGCTTCGGCGCCGCAACTGCGAGCGCGCGGGCCTGGCCGCCGTTGACCTGCCCTGACACCGGACCGGCATCGGCGATCGTCGCAGTCACCTCGCCGGCGATCACGGCGGTCACAGAATCATTAGCGCCCTTGTATGGAATCATCTGCATCTTCGCGCCGGTTTTCTGCTTGAACAGTTCCGTTGCCAGCTGAAATGCGGCGGAGGAGCTCGAATAGTTCGCCTTATCCGGATTCGCTTTGGAATAAGCGACAAGGTCCGACACTGACTTGAACGGCGATGCTGTATTGACGATCAGGATCAGGGGAAACGATCCGAGTTCGGACACAGGAACGAAGTCACGCAGAGTGTCGTAGTTCAACTTCTCATAGACCGCTGGGTTGACCACCATGGCGCCGCTGGCGCCGACCAGTAGCGTGTAACCATCCGGTTCCGCCCGCGCGACATATTCCGTGGCGAGGATCGCACCCGCACCGGGCTTATTGTCGATGATCACCGGCTGGCCGAGGCTTTCGGACAGCTTTTGCCCAACGATGCGGGCGATGATGTCGTTGCCTCCACCTGGCGTAAAGCCGACAACGATGTGAATGGCCCGGGTCGGATATTTCACGTCCTCGGCGGCATACGCGAGGCTGGAATAAGCGGCGCAAATGGCAACGAGCACGATGAGGCAAACACTCTTCATGGGTTCAATTCCTCCCTGGGTCATGTGCATCGTGGCGTGCACTTTATCGGTGGCGATTGACGGTCTCTGCCGCTACAGCGGCGTAATCTGAACATGCAGCACCGCGGCGATGCCGCCATCGACCGCGGCAAGACAGCGATCGATTGCCGCAGCAAGTTCATCCGGTTCGCTGACGAGTTCGCCATGGGCCCCGAATGCACGCCCGATGTCCGAGAAGCGACGCTGTTCGCCCTGGCGGCCTGACCTTAGGTGCGACTGGAACGAATTAGTCTCGGCGGCAACCCCCTTCGGATAAACCCGCTGCACCGACGATTTGACCGCCTGCCAGCCGCCATTGTCGAGCACCACGGTCAGGATCGGGATTTGGTATTGCTGAGCAACGGCAAACACCGAGTCCGGCGAGGAGAAATGAAACGCGCCATCGCCAATGATCTGCACGACGCGCCGCTCCGGCTGCGCCAACTTCAGCCCCAGCGCCATGCCGCCACTGAAGCCAAGCCCGCCCCCGGCAAGTCCGACATAGCTGTGCGGCTGGGTGCGATGGATCTGCTCCTGCACCAGCGGCGCATTGCGGATTGCTTCGTTGACGACGATGTCATCCTGCGAAAGTTTGCCGTTCAGAGTGGCAAACAAGTAGGCCGCGCTGAGCGCGCCCGGCACGCCCTTGTTAGCAGCGGCGGTCGTGCGGCGTTTGGCGACGGCGTTGCGTGCGGCACCCCAGCTTGCGATACGATCGGCGACGCGTTTGCGAAAGCGGTCATCGGCGCGCGCTTCGACCGCCTCGAGCACCTGCCGCAGCACCGTGGCGCAATCGGCCTGCACCCGGATGTCCGTGGGGAATCCCCACATCGGAAAATCCGACTTCAACGGATCCACGTCGATCTGGATCCAGTCGATCGCTTCGACGCGCTTGGCGTATTGCGGTACAAAGGGAACGTCGGTGTCGAGCAACAGCCCGACATCGGCCTGCTCGAGCAACGGCAACGCATCGAAGCCGGCGAAACAAGGCGAATCCTGAGAGATATTGAGATCGATCGAGTTGAACTCCGCAATCCGGATGCCGCAGGCAAGCGCCAGATTCTCCAGCGCTGTGACGGCCTCTGCCTTGCGACCGAGATAGGCCGTCAGCGCAATCGGGTTTTCCGCCGCCATCAGTCGGGTGGCAATGGCGTCGACGCGCGCCTGGTCGATGCCGCCGACCGTCACGCCGCCATAGCGCGCAGGATGATAGGCCGGCATCTGCGCCTCGTCCCATTCCTCGGCCAGCGTCTCGCGTGGCAGCATCATATAGACGGGCCCCGGCGGATCGCTGTGCATGAAGGCGCCGGCGCGGGTCAGTGCCTCCTTCACCACGATGCCGGACGGCAGCGAATATTCCCATTTGACGTAGGGCCGCACGATGCTGGCTATGTCGAAGGGATCCTGGACGAAATGCACGTAGGTATCGCGCGATCCCGTCAACTCTCCGTGCAGGGTGTAGGGCGCACGGCCAGCGAACAACATTACGGGCAATCGGTAGCGAAACAGATTCTGGATCGCCATGCAGGCATTGGCGGTGCCGGCATCGACATGCACGAATACCGCCTGTCCTCGTCCCGTTGCCAGCGCGTAGCCGCCGGCCATGTGAACGGCGACGATCTCATGCGGGCAGAGAATGATCTCGGGATGCTTGCGGCCCTCGCGATCCCAGCGCGCGATCTCCTCGATCAGGGAGACGTGGTCGGTGCCGAGATTGGCGAAGATATATTCGACGCCGAGGTCGACGAGACCTTCGAGGAAATAATGCGCAGCACTATGACGGCTCATGCCCTTGATTCCCTGTGTTTCCTGTGCCGAATTTCGGCTTGTTTTCTTTTTTATAGGGAACCGCGCGGCTTTCGCCGCGCGGTGTAACCTTAGCCACCAACAGCGCGGCTTATGACATCAGCCGGGACTTTCGCACCGTCATCGGAGACCCACGCAATAAATTGATCGGGCCGAACCAGAATCAGGGTCGCCTTGTAGAACTCGCGGCTTTCGACGCTGTCGTCCCGGACAACCCTGAACGGCACGCCGCTCGCTTCGGCCGTGCGTTTGAGCTCCGCAACGGCGGACTCGGCTGCGCCGAGATCGATCAGCGTGAAGCCGGTGCCCAGTTCCTCGAAAACGTTGCGGCCGGAGGCAAGCTGACGTGGTGCCAGATGATGACCGGCCCGCGCCGCGAATTCATGCGACCCGATCGCGCTACAGACGCTGCCGGGCGGCCCTGCGACAAGCGAAGAACCTTCATAATTCGGTTCAAACGAATTAACCTCGGAACGCGCGCCCGATGAACGCGCCAACCATTCAGCCTCGAAAGCATTCTTGTCGATCGCGGGATCGAATGCGGCGAGAAATTCCTTATCGCTCTCGATAGCTTTTTCGATGAAGTCGCGTGCCGTCGAGGCAAATACCGGTCGTCGCTCCTCGCCGTAAGAGTCGAGTAGACCCGGTGCAGCCCAGCCTTGCAGCGCCGCGGCGAGCTTCCAGCCAAGGTTGGCGACGTCTTCGAGGCCCGTATTAATACCGTAGCCGCCATAAGGCGGATGGCTGTGCGCAGCATCGCCGGCGATAAAAACGCGCCCCTTGCGATACCGATCCGCGGTGGCGACGCGCAGATCCCAGAATCCGGTGTGTTCGAATTCAACGTCGAATTTCTCGCCGACCGCCAAGTGGAGATAGCTTCGGAAATCGAAATTATCTTTGGTTGTGCCGAGCGGCACAGGCGCATGAAAAAACCAGGTGGTGCCGAGATCGACGCGGCCAAAGAACTGCCAGTAGCCCTTCAGATCCGGATGCAGCACATTGTAGAAAGATTTGTTCGGAAACCGCTCCAGCAATTTGTGCAGTCCGGTCGAACGAAAAACCAGCAGTACCATTAGCCGGTCATGATCGGACATGGTCTGCGTGATTCCGGCGGCTTCGCGGACCAACGAGCGGCTGCCGTCGCAGCCGACCACATAGTCGGCCTGCACGACGCGACGGCGGTCTCCTTTGCGTTCGGCGATGACCACTTGCGCGCCGTGTGCGTCCTGCTCGAGACTTTCCGCACCCCAACCATAAACCGTCTCCACGCTTTGCAGTTGGCTCACCCGGTGTCGCAGCACGGCCTCGGTCGCATATTGCGGCAACCGCTCATTGTCCGTGAAATAATACGGCCGCACCAGTTCGCGTTGCAGCCAGTCATATTTATAGCCACTCAGCAGCGTGCCGTAGGAAGTCATGCCGCCGATGCCGTAGTCGCGTGGAATGGTCCGCGCCGCACGCAGTTCCGGCTCCGCGCCCCAAAAATAAAAATGCTCCAGCGTTCGCTGGGTCAGATTTTGACCTTTCGGAATCGGCTGCGGACTAACGTAGCGCTCAACCAGGAGGCAGCGGATGCCGCGCTGACCCAGTTCGATCGCGAGCCCGAGGCCGACCGGGCCGCCTCCAACGATGACAACCTGCGTGCGGGATTCAGTGGGCGTGTTCATTTTTCTTTGTCGGTTGGCGAGGCTGTGTCGCCCCTCGCAGATCAGCAATTGGACGGTCCGGCCGATACGGCGGCCGCGCCCAGAAAATGAGAACAGTCCGCGCCAAAGTCAATAATAATCTCACTATATGAGATTATTCTCCAATATTCCGCCTTGTGGAAGTCTGTTCGGCCGCGATTTGCAGCGCCACGCGACCCACTCTGGCGCTGATCTCATCGATCTCCGCTCCCGTCACCAGATTGCCGGCGATGGTGACGCAGATGCTGGCGATCGGATAACGGCGATCGTCGAGGATCGGCGCGGCAATGCCGACCGCGCCAGGCGTGACCTCGCCATAAGCCACGGAAAACCCAGCCTTGCGCACCTTTTTCAGGCTCTTCAGAACGTCCTGCGTGCTATCGCCGAGGCCAACCGAGCGCAAATCGTCGAGGTTGCGTTCGATCAGGGGCAGCAGCCGGGGACGAGGCAGAAACGCCATGATCGAGCGCGCAATCGCGCCGCGCCCCAGTGGCATGGGCCGCCCCCTTGGGTAGGAGCTGACCGGATTTTTGGTTGACGATTCGGAGGCCACACAGAGGATCTTGTTACCGTACCAGCGCAGCAGCATGGCGGTGCAGGAATAAGCCCCCGTCAGTTCCTTGAGATATGGCAGGCCGTGCAGCACCAGCACGTCCGACCGGCGCGCCAGATAATCCATTTCGACGATTTTCGGACCGAGTGTCACTCCGGAATTGCGCGTCGACATCAGAAAGCCGGCATCTTTCAGGGTCTTCAGATAGCGATAGAGCGTTGGCCGGCTGTAGCCGAGCTCCTGCATCAGCTCCTCGGGCATCCATTCGAGCCGCTCCTCGGAAAAAACCTCGAGGACCGCCAGCACCCTTTCAAGGCTGTTGGTGGGCTTCATACTCGCATCCGCATGGTCTGACGTCACTTCAGTTTCGAGCGCCGCCTGGCCCACGGCCACGCTTGCGCAGGCTTACAGCAGATAGTTTTCCCGATCCGGCAAGATCAACCTTGAAATACCGCGCCCGCTCGGCGCATAATACAGGATAATCTCAATATAAGAGATTTTGCATTTTATTTCACTCCAGCTTTTGCCGCTGGGGTGGTCTGGGGGGATCGAGTGGCAATCAATACAACACCCGCAGCCGGCGTCTCGCCGGATCACACCATCGAGGTCGCCGGCTTTATCGACGCTCAGCCGGTCGGCCGATTTCAAATCCGCCTGCTGATCCTGTGCGCCGCGGTATTGTTCATCGATGGCTTCGATACCCAGGCGATCGGCTATGTCGCACCGGAGATCGCGCGGGAATGGAACCTCGGGCGCGGTGCATTGGGACCCGTGTTCAGCGCCGGACTTTTTGGCTTGATGATCGGTGCGTTGATCTTCGGACCGATCGCGGATCGCATCGGCCGCAAACGGATCATCCTGCTCAGCACCGTGGCATTCGGAATCGGCACCCTCGCCACCGTCCTCGTGCATGACATCTACTGGCTGATCGGCATTCGTTTCGTGACCGGTCTCGGGCTGGGCGGCGCGATGCCGAACGCAGTTGCACTGACATCGGAATTCAGCCCGCATCGCCGTCGCGCCACCATGGTGATGGCGATGTTCTGCGGATTTTCCGTCGGCGCCGCGCTTGGCGGATTGTTGGCAGCTG
This sequence comes from Tardiphaga sp., assembly GCA_028290355.1. Classification (GTDB taxonomy): domain Bacteria; phylum Pseudomonadota; class Alphaproteobacteria; order Rhizobiales; family Xanthobacteraceae; genus Tardiphaga. Next base: position 21,581 of record JAQGKA010000502.1, read on the forward strand.
CCTTGATCCCGATGTTCGGCTGGCGATCGATTTTCCTGATCGGCGGTCTCGCGCCGCTTATCTACGCGCCGTTCCTCGCAAAGATGCTGCCGGAGTCGATCCGCTTCCTCGCCCTCACCGGACGCGACAATGCAGAGACGGGCAATTTGCTGAAGAAAATCGCGCCGACGTCGTCGTTTGCGCCGGCCACGCGCTTCGTCGTCAACGAGCCGAAACTGGTGGGCATTCCCGTAGCACATTTGTTCAAGGAAGGCCGGACGGCAACCACGCTGTTGTTCTGGGTGGTCTTCTTCATGAGCCTGCTCGATCTCTATCTGCTGTCGAACTGGCTTCCCACCGTGCTCAACGATCTCGGCGCCTCCATATCGATGGCCGCGGCGATCGGCGCGATGCTGCAGGTGGGCGGGGTGATCGGGACTTTCACGCTCGGCAACTTCATCGATCGTTTCTCGTTCCGTGCCTTGGCGATGACCTATCTGATCGCGGCAGTCGCCATCACCGCGATCGGCTTCTCCGGTCATTCGATCGCGCTCGCCACGCTGGCAATTTTCTGCGCCGGCTTCTGCATCGTCGGCGGGCAAATCGCCTCCAACGCGCTGACGGCGACCTATTATCCAACAACAATGCGTTCCACCGGCGTCGGTTGGGCCCTGGGCATCGGGCGCGCCGGATCCATCGTCGGTCCACTGGTCGGCGGAATCATGATCGCCAACCATGTTGGTGTGGAAACCCTGTTCATGACAGCGGCAATCCCGGCTCTATGCGCTTGTGTCGCAGCGTTCGCGTTAAATCGACTAGCGGGTCGGAGTTCACGACGTGTTTCCTGAGTATGACTGCTAAGCGCGGACCCGAAACCACACTTCGTGCGTCGGAAATTGAAAGGGCATATAACCGCGATCAGCACTAACAGTCTGCGGAAAAACTTAAGAAAGAGGCGATTAAAGAGGCGATTATTGTGTCGCGGGTCCGTTTTCTGGGGCGGAGTGTTCGCTGGTTGAGGCGCTTTGATGGTTTGGATACCGGCTTGGCT
>JAQGKA010000520.1 GCA_028290355.1 Tardiphaga sp.
GTTGCCGAACAGCGACCAGGCGATGTCGGTGAGTTTATCGGTCTCGCAATAGCGGCTGGCCATCAGATAGAGCAGGCATTCGTCCGGCAGCTGGTCGATCGGCAGTTGCTGCGCGGAAGGCACCACCACGTCGGGCTGGCCGGAATCGCGCACCAAGGTGTCGCCGCGGAAGGTGATGCCGCCGGCAGGCGCCACCAGCCGGCCGCAGACATTGCCGAAACTGTCGCGGTAATAGGTGATCGGCACATTCGGTTCGGTGGTGATGGATTCGGTGCCGACGATGTCGCCATGGCGCGAGGGATGGATGTTCAGCATCGTCACCATCGGCGTCGGCTGCGCGGCCGCGTAGGTGATTTCAAAGCCAACCCTGATTTCCATCGTACTTTACGCCTTTGCGTCTTCGCCGGCCGAGACAACGTTGATAGTGACATCCATGCTGAGGAAGGCGTCAGCCGAACCGAGATAGGTGCCGTGCAGCGGGATCGCTTGGCGCGGATCGCGCGCCACCGCGACGCGAATGAGATCGCGGCTGCCGACGATGCCGTTGGTGGGATCGAATTCGATCCAGCCCGCGGCGGGCAGATAGACCTGCACCCATGCATGGGTCGAGCCGCCGCCGACATAGCCACGCTGGCGGTCGCCGTGGATGAACAGATAGCCCGAGACGAAACGCGCAGCGATGCCGAGCCGGCGCAGCGCCTCGATCATGAACAGCGCGAAATCGCGGCAGGTGCCGGACTTGGTCTGCAGCGTATCGAGCGGATGCTGGGTGCCGTGCTCGTGGCGCTTGCGGTAGGTGAACTGCTTGCGGATGCCGTGGGTCATGCCGGCAAGGATGTTGAAGGTCGGCGTCGGGCCTTCCGGATCGAGAAATTCGCGCGCCCAGTACGACATCTCGCCATCGGGATCGCCATATTGCGGCGTGATGAACTGCTGCAGGTCCGGCAACTCCTCGCCGCTGTAGAGAAACGGGTAGAAGTAGGCCTTGTCGTCCGGCGTCAGCGCGAATTCGTCGGATGGCATGTGCTCGATGGTCGCCGTCGAATTGAAGGTCAGCGTGCGCGCGCGCTCGTCGAAGGTGGCGATCGCCACCGAATTGCCGAACACATCGTGGATCCAGCGCAGCGACATCGGCTCCGGCGTGATCTCCAGCTTGCCGGTGAGCATGCGCAGATCGTGGCCGTCGCGCGGGCGCAGCATGATGCGGTGTTCGCCGAACGCGACGGGATGCGCGTAGCGGTATTCGGTCTTGTGGTGAATCGTCAGCAGAGGCATCGTCAAATCATTCATGTGGTGACTTCATACAGGATACAGGCAAATCTATACCGGGCGCTGCTGATTGACAGGCCGGTGTGCTGCCTCGTTAGGCAATATAGGGGAAAAACGCATTGGACAGCGTCAGCGACACATCTCTACGCCTCGGAACCGGGGATGTTCCGCCGGTATTGGAACAAAACAGTGCAGGCCGCTCGCCGTTCCTGCTGACCTGCGATCACTATGGTCGTTTGATACCCGAAATGCTCCGCGATCTCGGCCTGCCCGAGAGCGAGCTGACCCGGCACATCGCCTGGGACATCGGCATTGCCGGCGTCGCCGAGCAGATGGCGAGCGCACTCGACGCGCATCTGGTGGCGCAGCGCTATTCGCGGCTGGTGATCGACTGCAACCGGCCGCCGGAAGCGGCGAGTTCGATCCCCCTGGTCAGCGATGCCACCACGGTTCCCGGCAATGACGGCCTCGATCGCACTGCCGCCGAGAGCCGGCGGCAACTGATCTTCGATCCCTATCACCGGCGGATTCGCGAGGTGATCGACAACAGGCTGCGCGATGGCCTGCCGACGGTGCTGGTGTCGCTGCATAGCTTTACGCCGATGTATGCCGGCATCGCCCGGCCCTGGCACATCGGCACGCTGTATCAGCGCGATACCAAACTGCCGCCGCTGCTGCTGCAGGGCCTGCGCGCCGAAGTCGACCTCGTGGTTGGCGACAACGAGCCCTATGCGGTCAGCGACGACACCGACTACACCATCCCCGTCCATGGCGAGAAGCGCGGGCTGATGAACACCGGCATCGAGATCCGCCAGGACCTGGTCGGCGATCCCGCCGGCGAGACGCAATGGGCCGAGCGGCTGACGAGGGTTTTCCAGGAGATCGAAGTGACGCTGAAGACGCAGGGGCTGCTACAAGGCTAGCCGTGCGTGGCCACATATGCCGCCGCTGTCGCGAACCCCAGCGCGACGGCCCACAGGAACCACGCCGCGCCGCCTCCCGGACTGATGGTGGATTGCGATGCGTTGGCAGGATCGACGTAGACCTTGACGCTGGCACCGCTCTTATAGGTCGTGCCGAACGAACGCACGGAATCCCTCGAGGTTGGCTTGCTGCTGCTGCTCAGGCTCGCATGGGTGCCGGTATAGGCGATATGGTTGAAACGATAGTTATAGAGCACCTGGATACGATACATGATCGGACCGCTTCGACCGCTGTCGCTGTCGGCACTCTGATATATTTCAGGTTCGGTCAGCTTGATGGTGCCGGGCACCACAGGCCATGTTCGCGCCAGTGAAGCCTGACGGTGCAGCGCCAATCCGAACAGCGCGATGAAGAATCCGAATGCGCCCAGGGCGACCACGAGCGGCGACAGTTTTGGATCGGCGAGGTGTGCGCCGACGAAGTCGGCGATGCGCTTGACGCCGATCGCGCCGCCGAACACCACCACCAGCATGATCACGGCGGCAATGGCGAGACAGCCGCCGATGCCCTTCGGCATGTCGCGCTCCAGCACGGCGTCTTTCGGATGCAGTGGATTGTAGTAGACGGTGACAGCGGCGCCGACCGGATAGCGCGCGATGGTCTCCGCCACCTCGAAATTGCCGCGGTTTTCACCGATCTCGACGCGGTTGTTGGTGAGCTTCTGTCCGCTCACCGTATATTCATAGACGATATTGGCGAAGTTGCGCTGCTCGACGCCCTGGCGATCGTCTCTGCTGTCGTCGATCACCTTGACGTCGCGCACTTCCGACGTCGACACCACGACCTTGCCCGGCGTCGAGGGCCAGTCGCTGGCGGCACGGACCTGGAGGTATTTGTACCCGGCGGCAACGAGAATAAGGCCGAATGGCGCCAGCGCCATCGCATAGACGTACCACGGCAAATCCGGCAAGGCGCAACCTCGTGGGAGACCGGCGCCGGTTGACGCCATGAAGCTTGGACGCCGCCACGGACGAGATGGTTCAATCGCCCTGTCAGCGCGCCCGCGTCAGCGCCAGCCAGACGCCGCCGCCGATCATGAAGCCGCCGGAGACGCGCGACAGCAGCCGCGTCCGCCGCACCGAAAAGAATTTTCGCGCCCGCCCCGCCAGCAGCGCGTAGATCGCGTCGGTGATTCCCGCCGTCGCCATGAAGGTGATGCCGAGCAAGGCCACCTGCGAGACGTGATCCTTCTCCATGTCGACGAATTGCGGAATGAAGGCGCCGAAGAACACCAGCACTTTCGGATTGCTGAGCAGCACCAGCAAGCCCTGCAGGAAGAATCCGCCGCGCGGCGGAGGCGGCGGCGCGTCCGCCGAAATGCCTTCTGCGGGAGCGCGAAGCAACTTGATGCCGAGCCAGACCAGGTAGGCCGCGCCGGCAAAGCGCACCCAGTCGAACCAGTAGCCCATGGTGGCCATCAGCGATGTCAGGCCCACCGCGACGATGCCGATCACGATGCCGAGACCGACCTGCGCGCCGGCGACGTTGATCAGCGCCGCACGGGTGCCGTGGCGCAACCCGTTGGCGATGATCAGCGTCACCATCGGCCCGGGCAGCAGCGCCAGCACGATGCAGGCGGCGACGAAGGCGAAATAGACCTGAAGGGACATGACGGGACTCAGCGTGCGAGCTGGATGATTGTTCGATTATGCACGAACATGACGCGAGAGGAAGGCGGTTTCCACACCGTCCGGCTCCACGCGACGTCATCCTGAGGCGCTTACCTCGGCGATGCTTTGCATCGCGGAGGCGAGCCTCGAAGGATGCTTCGCGGCACTTGCAGCCATCCTTCGAGACGCACGTTTGGCGGAGCAACGGCTCCGCCAAACGTGCTCCTCAGGATGACGGTGAGACCGTGTTTGGAAAGACCCTTGACATGCAACCATTTGGTTGCCTATTATCCCTGCCATGGATGACGTCTTCAAAGCACTGGCCGACGAATCGCGACGCTCACTGCTGGACAGGCTTCATGCCAGGAACGGACAGACGCTGAACGACCTCTGCGACGGCCTCGACATGTCGCGTCAGGCCGTGACCAAGCACCTTGCGATTCTGGAAACGGCCAACCTGATCGCAACGCTGAAGCATGGCCGCGAGAAGCTGCACTACCTCAATCCAGTGCCGATCCACGAGATCGGCGAGCGATGGATCAAGAAATTCGACCGCGCGAAATTGGTCGCGCTCGGCGAATTAAAACGTCAACTGGAGAAGCGTGATGAGTAAGCCGGAATTCGTCTACACGACCTTCATCAAGACCACGCCGGAAAAACTCTGGCATGCTCTGACCGACAAGGAATTCACCGAGAGCTACTGGTTCGGCTGCAGCCTGACCTCCGACTGGAAGGTCGGCTCGCGCATGCATATGGACAGGGGCGGCAAGGTGATGAACGAGTGCGTCATTCTCGAATCCGATCCGCCGCGCAGATTGTCCTACAGCTGGCTTACGGTTTTCGATGAGGAGATGAAGAAGGAGCGTCCGTCACGCGTGACGTTCGTGCTCGAACCGAGCAGCGGCGCCGTCAAACTCACCGTCACGCACGAGGGTTTCGCCGAAGGCAGCAAGACGTTGCCCAGCATTTCCGGCGGATGGCCGATGGTCCTGTCCAGCCTCAAGAGTATTCTTGAAACCGGCCAGCCGCTGGCTTTCGATAAGACGTGCGACGCAGAGGCATAAGAGCCCATCGTGGACGCAGCGGTCAAAATGGAGCCGCCGCGCCGACCTCTCCCCGCAGGCGGGGAGAGGTTGGGAAGCCTACCCCAGCGCCCGCAACTCCCGCCGCAGCACCTTGCCGGTCGCCGTCATCGGCAGGCTCTCTGCGAACTGCACATGGCGCGGATATTCGTGGGCGGCGAGTTGGACCTTGACAAAATCCTGGATCTCCCGGGCCAGCGCATCGCTCGGCGCAAAGCCCGGGCGCAGCACGATCCAGGCCTTGATGGCTTCGGTGCGGATCGGATCGGGCACGCCGACGACGGCAGCATTGGCCACGGCAGGATGCTTGAGCAGCGTGTGCTCGATTTCCGAGGGACCGATGCGATAGCCGGCCGAGGTAATGACGTCATCCTCGCGGCTGACATACCAGAAATAGCCGTCGGCATCCTGAATGCCGAGATCGCCGGTGAGCAGGAATTCGCCGGCGTATTTCTTCGCGGTCCCTTCGGGGTTCTTCCAGTATTCCAGCATGGTGCAAGGATTGGGCTGCCTGATGCCGACGATGCCGCGCTCGCCGCGCGGCAGTTCCTCGCCGCTCTCGTTGACGATGCGCACATCGAAGCCCGGCGTCGGCCGGCCCATCGAGCCCGGCCGGATCGGAAACAGGTTTGCGTTGTTGCCAACCACCAGATTGCATTCGGTCTGACCGTAGATCTCGTGGGCGTCGATGCCGAAGGTGGCGCGCACCCAGCCGAGCAATTCGGCACCGAGGGATTCGCCGCCGGTCAGCATGCTGCGCAGCTTGACGCCGGGATGCTTGACGTCGGCCTGCCGCATCAGCTTCAGCGCGGTCGGCGGCAGGAACACGTTGCGCACGCCGTGATCAGCCATCAGCTGCATCGCCGCCTGCGGCTCGAATTTCCTGGCGCGATGCCCGACCACCGGCACGCCATGATACCACGCCGGAAACAACGCATCGAACAGCCCGCCGATCCAGGCCCAGTCCGCCGGCGTCCAGTAGACGTCGCCGGGCTTCGGGAAGAAATCATGCACCATCTCCACATTGGGCAGATGGCCGAGCAGCACCCGATGCGCATGCAGTGCGCCTTTGGGATTTCCCGTGGTACCCGAGGTGTAGATGATGATGGCGGGGTCGTCGCAGGAGGTATCGACGGTCGCAAAGTCCTCGGATGCCGCCTCGATCGCCGACCAGAACGGTTTGGCGCCGGCATGCGGTGCACTGTCGGTGACGTAGATATCTTGTAAATGAGGCAGCCGCTCGCGGATTTTCGACAACTTGTCCCAGCCGCTCGCGTCGGTGACGACGGCCTTGGCGCCGGAATTGGCGAGCCGAAACTCCAGCGCGTCATCGCCGAACAGCGTGAACAGCGGCACCGAGACCAGACCCGAACGGAACGCGGCGAGATGCACGATCGGCAATTCCACCGACTGCGACAGAAACACCGCAACGCGGTCGCCGCGCTGCAAGCCATCCGCCTTCAGCACATTGGCGAAGCTGCGCGAGAAGGCCTGCATCTCGTCGAAGGAGAAACGATGCGTGGCGCCACCCTCGTCGACATAGATCAGCGCCAGACGGTTGCTGCCATCGGCATGGCGATCGCAGGCCGCAGTGGCGATGTTGAAGCGCGCCGGGACGTCCCAGCGAAAATCGCGGCACAGGGCATCGTAGTCGGCAGTCTCGGTCAGCATGGGCGCTCCCTGCGGGTGTTTCCGCCCCTTCTCCGTTTGGCATGAGAGAGGCTGGAAGGCCGCAGCGCCTGCTTAGCGCATTTTTGGATGGCGTTGTACTCGGCCCTCATGGTGAGGAGCGCGCATCTTCGCGCGCGTCTCGAACCATGAGATTGTGGCGCTCATCCCGAGCGAATGGCCAGGCCATTCGCTGGAGACGCTGCGCGAAGGGCGCGGCTCCTCAGAGTCTGACTGAAAAAGCGGGCAGCAAAATCAGGCACATCGCCAGAGTTCGTCATGCCCGGCCTTGTGCCGGGCATCCACGACTTGAAGCAATCGCACTGGAAAAGACGTGGATGGCCGGGACAAGCCCGGCCATGACGAATTT
>JAQGKA010000571.1 GCA_028290355.1 Tardiphaga sp.
TTCATCGGCGAATCCATCGTGCTCCCGGTCGATGTCTGCGACGGCCATGTGAAGCTTGGCGGCAAGGTACTGAATGTCGACGCCGGCGGCGTCTCCGGCCCGTCAAAGCTGTTCGTGCGCCGCCACGACATGCATGTCGGTCCGGTTGGCCAGGGAAGCGCTGAAGGCGCGCTCGAGGGCACCGTGCGCCGGGTCCGCACCTTCGGCCCGATCCAGCGCGCCGATATCGCGCTCACCGGCGACGGCGACACCCTGGTCGAGATCGACGCGCCGCGCGACCGCAACCTCGCCGCCGGCGACATCGTCAGCCTGCAGCCGCGCCGCTACCGGATCTTCGCCGGGCAGGACTGAGGAGCACAGCGGTGCACAGAGCACTGTTGTCATCCCCGCGCATGCGGGGATCCAGTAATCACCCCCATGAATGAGATTCTCAGGCGCGCTGCCATACTGGGTCGCCCGGTCAAGCCGGGCGACGACAGCTATGCGGGGGCCGCGATGAGGAGGCCCGATATCATCGCGCCGTTCACCTTTCAGCCACGGTTGATGTGCAACAACTCCCTCTGATTTGGGGGATTGCCGATGATACGCGTGGTGGTGGCCATTCTGGGATTTTTGCTGCTGGGGGGATGCGCCGGGGATATCGCGCCATCGACCGAGCAGCCGACCATGTATCTCAGCATGGCCAATGGCGGCGCCAAGCTTGATCCCGTGGCCGCGGCCTCGATGATCTCGCTGTACCGGCAGAACAACGGCCTCGGCACCGTTGTGGTCGATCCCGCACTGATGACGCTGGCGGAAAACCAGTCCACCGCCATGGCCAAGCGCAACAAGCTCGACCATGACGTCGCCGCGCCCCTGGCCAAGCGCCTCGACACCTCCGGCTATCCCGCGACGCTGGCGGTGGAGAACGTCTCCGCCGGCTACCACACCATGGCCGAGGCCTTCTCCGGCTGGCGGGACTCGCCGCCGCACCGGGCCAACATGCTGAAAAGCGGTGTCACAAAACTGGGCATCGCCGCGACCTATGCTCCCAACACCAAATACAAGGTGTTCTGGACCATGATCCTGGCTTCGACCGAAACCAAATAGCAACCGCCGGATGCTGCCGCGCAGCATTGCCGTTGACGCCGCGACAAAGGGGCGCCACGCTGGGGTTCCCTTCCAACAGTGATCGCAGGCCTGCCATGGACTCTTCCGATCATCCCACGACGTCGCCCGCCGAATCCGTTAAGGAACCTGGCAAGAAGCCCGCCAAGGCGCGCCGCGTGCTGGTGCTGCAGGGCGGCGGCGCGCTCGGCTCCTATCAGGCCGGCGCCTATCAGGCGCTATGCCACCACGATTTCGAGCCGGAATGGGTGGCGGGCATTTCGATCGGCGCCATCAATGCCGCGATCATCGCCGGCAATCCGCGCGAGAAGCGGATCGGCCGCCTGAAGGAATTCTGGGAGATGGCGTCGGCGCCGGTGCCTTGGAAGCCGGTGCTGACCAATGACCGCGCGCATTCGGTGTTCGATAACGCCAGTGCGGCGATGATCATGGCCTTCGGCGTTCCCGGCTTTTTCACGCCGCGATTTCCGCCGGCTCAGCTGTTCCCGTCCAGCAATCTGCAATCGATGAGCTATTACGACACCACGCCGCTGCGCGCGACGTTGCTGCGGCTGGTGGATTTCGACCGTATCAATACCGCGACCTCGCGGTTCAGCGTCGGCGCGGTCAATGTCGCCACCGGCAACCTCGAATATTTCGACAACATGTCGAAAAACGACGATGGCTCGAAGAAATATGTAATCGGCCCGGAGCACATCATGGCGTCCGCCGCGCTGCCGCCGGGCTTTCCCGCGGTCCAGATCGGCAAGGACTTCTATTGGGATGGCGGCATCGCCTCCAACACGCCGCTCGACTACGTGCTGCTGGAGGAAGTCCGCGACGACCTGCTGATCTTCCAGGTCGATCTGTTCAGCGCGCGCGGGCCGCTGCCGGAGACGCTGCTGGACGCCTCGGAGCGCGAAAAGGACATCCGCTATTCCAGCCGTACCCGCATGAATACCGACAAGAACAAGAAGATCCACGAGGCCCGCAAGGCGCTCCGCGACCTGATCGGAAAGTTGCCCGTCGAGCTGAAGAACGATCCTTCCGTCGCCATCCTGAACGAGGTGGCCAAGGAAAATACCGTCACGGTGGTGCACCTGATCTATCGCACCAAGAACTACGAATCCTCGTCGAAAGACTACAATTTCTCCCGTCTCAACATGATCGACCACTGGCAATCCGGCGAGCGCGACGTCGCGCTGTCGATGCGGCACACCGAGTGGTTCGAGCGGCCGCAGGACGGCGAGACCATGGTGACGCACGACCTCACCGAGGCGGACTACAAATAGTTTCGGGCAAGATTTCGAATACCAAACAGGAGCAAGTGAATGGCTAATCTCAAAGGCAAGACTGCGGTCGTCACCGGGTCGACCAGCGGCATCGGGCTGGCTTACGCACGCGCCTTCGCCGGCGCCGGCGCCAATATCGTCATCAACGGCATGGGCGCGCCGGCTGATATCGAGAAGGAACGCGCCGCCATCGAGACCGACTTCGGCGTCAAGGCGATCCATTCCCCGGCCGACATGACCAAGCCCGCCGAAATCGCCGCCATGGTGGCGCTCGGCGAGAGCACTTTCGGGTCGGTGGATATCCTCGTCAACAATGCCGGCATCCAGTTCGTGTCGCCGATCGAGGAATTCCCGATCGACAAATGGGATGCCATCATCGCGATCAATCTGACGGCGGCGTTTCACGGCATCCGCGCCGCCATCCCCGGCATGAAGAAGCGCGGCTGGGGCCGCATCATCAACACCGCCTCGGCGCATTCGCTGGTCGCCTCGCCATTCAAGTCGGCCTATGTGTCCGCCAAGCACGGCATCGCCGGCCTGACCAAGACCGCGGCGCTGGAGCTCGCCACCTTCAAGATCACCTGCAACTGCATCAGCCCGGGCTATGTCTGGACGCCGCTGGTCGAGCACCAGATTCCGGAGACCATGAAGGCGCGCAACATGACCAAGGAGCAGGTCATTCGCGACGTGCTTCTGGACGCGCAGCCGACCAAGGAATTCGTCACCTCCGAGCAGGTCGCCGCCTTGGCGCTGTTCCTGTGCGGCGACGACGCCGCCCAGATCACCGGCACCAACCTCTCGATCGACGGCGGCTGGACCGCGGAATAGGGCGCTCTACGAACACAACACTCGCGTTCGTCATGGCCGGGCAAAAGTGCGAAGCGCGTCTTCGCGCTAGATGTCCCGGCCATCCACGATGCTCTGCGAGAACGTGGATGCCCAGCGTAACGCAGAATGGGTTCAATCTCTCTATTCAGCCACTCCTGCCGAATGGTCGCCGTGAGGTGTGCCGAATATAGAGAATATCGATAGTGTCGTTTCGCACCCGATAAAAAATGCGGAATGGATACCGGACGACGGATGCCACCCTTATGTGCGAGCGTTGTGACGCCCGCGGGGCGGCCTCGGGTGCGCGGCATATGCGATCGATGACGTCGTTAATTCTCTGTCCGATAGACTCGGCGATGACGGGACTGGCGTTGGCCACATAGTACGCCGCGAGCTCATCGAGATCCGCGAGCGCTTGCCGCGAATAAACCAGCTTCATCGTCGACGGAATTTGGCGAAGGCCGCTTCCACTTCGGCATCGCTGGCGATCTCGCCGGCATCGATGGAAGCCATGGCCGCATCGATAATGCGGAGTTCTTCGTCCGTGGCGACATAGTCGCCGCTCTGTAACTCGCTCTCGATCTGGTTTGCGACGGCAACCAGTTCGTCCTGCGCCGTTTCGGGCCAGGACTGTACGCGCTCCAGCAGTGTTTTTAGATCGTTCGCGGTCATGCCAGCACGGTACCAGAAACCCACTGCTTTTTCCAGCTGTGCAGCGTCAGCCCCGCTTCCCGAACGCCAGCACATGCAGCCCTAGCCGGCGGCGGACGATCCAGAACAGCAGCACGGTCTCGAAGGTCAGCGCGATCGATGTCGCCGCCGCCGCGCCGTGGCCGCCGTAGCGCGGCACCAGCAGCACGCACAGGCCCAGGTTCATGACAAAGGACAGCGCATAGGCCAGCGCGCAGATGTGCTGGTGGCCGAGCATGTTGAGCAGCCGCTCCACCGGTCCGATCGCCGAGCGCACCACCAGGCCGATCGCGGCGATGAACATGATGTCGTAGCCGCCGACGAATTGCGGCCCGAACAGCCACAGCAGCGGCTTGCCCAACGCCAGCAGGATCACGGTGGCGGCCAGCGACGGCCAGAACGTCCACTTGATCGCATGCGTCACATAGGCCGCGAGCCGGTCGTTGTCGCCGGCCGTGTGATATTCGGTGAAGCGATGCGCCGTGGTCGCCGACATCGCGTAGTGAATGAAAGACACCAGCGCCAGCGTCTTCACGACAGCGAAATAGACGCCGACCTCTTCGGAGGAGCGGAATTGCTGCAGCACCAGCACGTCGGTGTAGGACAGCAGCAGATAGAAACTCTCCACCAGCAGGATCGGCAGCGAGGTCGCGAGCCAGCCGCGATAGTCGTAAGCTTTCGGACCGGGTTCGATATGCACAGCCAGCCGGCGATTCAGCACGATCATCTGGCCGATCATCGCGACCCACACCGCGGCGACGCTGGCCAGCATCGCGATGGTGGCGCCGAGCTGAAAGCCGAGCGCGAAGGCGCCGGCGGTGAAGCCGATGATCAGCGATTGCCGGACGATGAATTGCGGCATCAGGCCGAGCCGCATCCAGTCATGCGAACGCGCGATGCCGTCCTGGGTGTTGGCGACCACGAAGGCCGGCAGCGTCAGGCAGCCCAGGTACAGCGGCACGATGGTGTCGGGTGCGATCCATGGCGACAGCGTTTTGACGAGGCCGGCGAGGCCAAGCGAGATCGTCGCGGACACCGCGCCGGTCATCCAGCGGCTGCCGGACAGGAAACCGCGCAGCCGCGCCTGGTCGCCGCTGGCGCGGTATTCCGGAATGATCTTTTGCGCTGACGCGGCGATGCCGAAATCCATCATGCTGCCGAGCAGCAGCACCCAGGTCCAGACATAGACATAGATGCCGTAGTCGGAGCCGCCCATCCAGCGCGCCAGCAGGATCTGCGAGAAGTAAGCGAGGCCGGCGCTGACGACGCGGATCAGGAAGATGGTGCCGGCAACGCGGCGCGTCAGCGAGGCTTCGCCTGATCCGGCAAACATCGTGCGCAGCCGCGCCACAAGGCCGGCGGGCGGCACAGGCGTGGATTCAGCGTCCATCACGGCCACAGCAAACATCCCTGGCCGCGTCCGCGCGGCGATCTCCGGGCATAGCAAGGAGTCGTTAACATCGGGTTGGGCGGACGCTGTCGTAGGTGCGCTGTTTCTTCCCCTCCCCCTTGCGGGGAGGGTGGCCGGCCGCAGGCCGGTCGGGTGGGGGTAGCGACAACGTCGGAGCCCGCGACACCCCCACCCCGGCCTCCGACTTCGCGATGCTACGCATCGCTTCGCTCGGCCTCCCTCCCCGCAAGGGGGAGGGAGGCCGTCGGCGGCGTCGTTCTAATTTCTCAGTTCAAATTGACGTTGAACTCATAGGCCCGGTCCGCCCCGACCAATGTCAGCTTCAACGCCGCGCCCTCGGCGCTGGCGCCGGGCGGCAGGCCGTCGAGTTCGAAGCTGAAACGCTTCACCCCGGCCGGGCTGTGCGCCAGCAGTTTTGGCACCGGCAGCGCCCATTCCGGCGTCGGGCCCTCGACGAACAGGCTGGCGTCGCTATTCTCAGGCGCGACCACATCGACCAACACATTCTTGCCATCGCGCTTGACGTCGCGGATGGTCAGCGGATTGGGATCGCCGATGGTCGCCGGCTTCGGCACGGTATCCAGCGCCGCCGTCAGCGCACCGTCCTCGGTACTGGCGACGCTGGTGAACGCCAGCTCGGCATTAGCTTCGACAGGTATGCATAGCTTCTCGCACACCGCGTAGTTGATCGCGGCGCGCAGCGTCACCGGCTTGCCGGCATCCTTGGCGACGACCCGCAAAGGCAGCACCAATTGCTTCACATAGCCCAGCGAATGGCCGCCGGCACCGTCCTCGAATTTCTTCGGCGCCGGCCACAGGATGGTGACGGCCTCGATATTGTCGGATTTGGAAAAATCGAACCGCGGCGGTACGCCGGAATCGCCGGGATTGCGCCAATAGGTATGCCAGCCCGGCTGCAGCTGGAACGCGATGCCGCCGAGCATCACCGGGCCGCTGCGCGACCCCGCCATCAGCCGGACCTGCGAATGGCTGTCGACCTGCCATGGCGACGCATCCTGCGCCTGGGCGGCTGTCAGCGTCGCGAGCATGCCTGCAGCGCATCCAACGGCAAAACGTAGTGGAACGGAAACGATCATGAGACGTCCTTACAGGTCGGGCCTGTCATAAACCATTGAACTGCTTGTGATCCGCTTTGGGTGTGCATCGTGGAAGGTTGATTGACAGAACCGGCACCCAATATCAGGATAGACAACAACATGAGAGTGCCTTGCTGATGGAACCCACTCGCAAGCGGACCCGGAAAAGCCGAAGCAAGGCCGGCACCGACGCCCCCGGCAGCTATCTCGATGGCCAGCTGCTGATCGCGATGCCGGTGATGGAAGACGAGCGCTTCGCCCGCTCGGTGATCTATGTCTGCGCGCACTCCTCCGAAGGTGCCATGGGCATCATCGTCAACCGTCCCGCCGGCAGCATCGATTTCCCCGAACTGCTGGTGCAGCTCGACATCATCGACAAGGCCGACCAGATCAAGCTCCCGGAAAACGCCGAAACCATGAAAGTGCTGAAGGGCGGCCCGGTGGAAACCGGCCGCGGCTTCGTGCTGCATTCCAGCGATTTCTTCATCAAGGACGCTACGCTGCCGATCGACGACGGCATCTGCCTCACCGCCACCGTGGATATCCTGCGGGCCATCGCCAATGGCGGCGGACCAAAACACGCCATCCTCGCGCTCGGCTATGCCGGCTGGGCGCCCGGGCAGCTGGAAAACGAGATCCAGGGCAATGGCTGGCTGCATTGCGCGGCCGACGAGGATCTGATCTTCGGCGGCGACGTCGAGGCCAAGTATCTTCGCGCCCTCCACAAGATCGGTATCGACCCCGGCATGCTGTCGAACGAGGCCGGGCACGCCTGAGCTTTATGGTTTGCGCGGGATCAGCGGGCACGCCACGTTGGCTGAGTGTAGCTGTGCGCCCTCGATCTCGACGCAGGGCTGTGCCGCATCGATCATCACACCGTAATCCGCCAGCAGGTCGGCGCGAAACGGCCGGCCGCGGATATGCATTTCCCACACGCCGTCCGGCAGCGGATCCTGTAGCCCGGCGCGAATCCGGCGATCGAATGTGCCGCCCGGCATGATCGGCAGTGCGATGTCCGCGATCATGTAGAAGCGCGATCCTGCCGGCAGCAGCGGCGCGACAAAGGACAGCGGCTTGTCGAGCAGGAAATAGGTCGCGGGCTGTGCCAGCCGCGCTGAAATCGCCGGCGCGTACGGATTCGACCACGGCCGCCGCCACCAGTCGGTGGGCTGCGTCCATGCCGCGGCGATCGCCGCGATGGCGAAGATGGCGACGGCGCTGCGCAGACGCGTTACGCCGAACCCCGCGAAGCTACGCGCCAATAGCAGCACGATGGCCGGCCCGGTCAGCAATTCCAGCGCGACCGCGTAGCGCTGGATCGCGAACAGCGCGAGCCACGCCGCATAGGACACGGCAAGGAAGATCAGCAGCTGCAGGTCGCGGCGGGTGAAGAGCGCGGTCGCAGATTTGACGCGTGCGCCGATCGCCAGCGGCAGCAGCACGATCAGCAGTGCGAAGCGTGCATCGCGAAAGGGTAGTTCGGAACTGCGGTGGTCGCCGATCACCCAGTAGAACGGATAGAGCAGGCCATCGACAAAACCGCGCGGGACGAATTGCAGATCGAGCACGCTGAGCGGCTGCATCTCCTTCGACGGGAAGAAGCTGTTCATCAGCGGGAACAGCGGATTGCCGAATTCGCGCCACAGCATCAGGCTCCATCCGCCCCCGGTCAGCACCGTGCCGACGGCGCCGCCGAGCGCGAGGCAGCCCATCGCCAGCAACGGTCGCGTCGCGAGCAGGGCCGCCGCGCCGAGGCCGAGCGCAAACACGATGTTGGTCAGCTTGAAGCCGACGGCGAGGCCGACCAGCAAGCCCGCGCACAGATAGCGCAACGGCCTGACATCGTCGGACTCCAGCATCAGCGCGAGGCCAGCGATGATCGGGATCGCTGTGAGAATATCCGCAAAGCTGGTGCCGACTTCCGACAGCGTCATCGGCCCGAATGCGGCCAGCAGCACTGCGGCGGCAATGGTCAGCGCACTGGCGGCGTTGCCGAGCACGATGCGCGACAGCCACCAGACCAGCGCCAGATTGAGCCCGTGCACCGCGCCCATGATGATGCCGGCGGCGACCGGCGGCAGCGTGTGGCGCAGATAGTACCACGGGAAATAGACGACCGGATTGAAGTAGGTCTGGAATCCCGGCGGGATCACGTCGCGGGCATAGCCGCCGTTCAGCAGCGCCCAGACATTGTATTCGTGATAGTTCTGCCAATCCCAGTTGGCGTCTTCGCCGACGAACGCGGCATAGGCCGCGCCGAGCGCCATCGCGGTGGCGATGACCAGCAGCGACCGCGCGCGCGACGTGATCGCCGGCATCGCCGCTTCCGGTTGATGGATCGATGCGATTGTCACACGAACCCCTGCCGCGATGGATCGAACAAGCATAGGTAAGTGGGGAACATTGAGGATTTGCTAAGTGGCGGCGCGCCGGCGCTTGTGGCGTCCCTCCCCCCTTGTGGGGAGGGACGGCCGAACGGACGACGATGCGCTAGCATCGTCGGGAGTGGAGGCCGGGGTGGGGGGCCACGAGCTCTGGCGTATGTGGCGACCCCCACCCGACCGGCCTCCGGCCGGCCACCCTCCCCGCAAGGGGGAGGGAAAGAAGATCAGCTCGCCGCTTCCAGCCGCTCTTCTGTCAGCAGCCGCATCGCGGCGTCGGCGTCCATCGGCTCGCCGAAGGCAAAGCCCTGCGCGTATTCGCAGCCGAGTTGGTACAGCTCCACCGCATCGGAATCCGTCTCGACGCCTTCGGCGACCACGTCCATGCCGAGGTCGTGGGCCATGGCGATGATCGATTTCAGGATCACCGGACGGGTGCCGCGGCTGGTGGTGCGGACGAAGGACTGGTCGATCTTCAGGGTGTCGAACGGGAAGCGCTGCAGATAGGACAGCGAGGAATGGCCGGTGCCGAAATCGTCCAGCGAAAGCCCGGTGCCGAGCTCGCGGATCCGGTGCAGCATCTGCGCGGCGTGTTCCGGATTTTCCATCACCAGCGATTCAGTGAGCTCCAGCTTCAGCGTGCCGCGGGCCACGGAAGAGCGCGACAGCACGGTGCGGATGTCGTGCAGGAGATCGTGGCGCAGCAGCTGCCGCGACGAGACGTTGACGCTGGCGAAGATCGGCTCGCGGGCGCGCATTGCGCGCTGCCAGATCGCCAGCTGCCGCGCGGTCTGGTCCATCACGAACATGCCGAGATCGATGATCAGGCCGATCTCTTCGGCAATCGCGATGAATTCCACCGGCGACATCCGGCCGAGCTTGGGATGATCCCAGCGCGCCAGCGCTTCGAAGCCGGCGATCGAGCGATCTTCCAGCCGCACGATCGGCTGGTACAGGATGGTGATTTCCTGGCGCTCGATGGCGCGGCGCAGTTCGGATTCCAGCGTCAGGCGGTCGGTCTTGCGGGCGCGCATCGCCGGCTTGTAGACGTCGATCCGGTCGCCGCCGATCCGCTTCGAATGATACATCGCCAGCTCGGCGTCCTTGATGATCTCGTCGCTGAGCTGCGTCGTGGGATCGCTGAGCGCGAGGCCGATCGAGGCGGTGAGGAAGATCTCGCGGTCGTTGAAGGC
>JAQGKA010000577.1 GCA_028290355.1 Tardiphaga sp.
AGGAACAGCGACAGGATCAGGCGGCGCCCGGGGATCGAATGCATCAGGCCGCTCCCTCGTTGGACTTGCGATCGACGCCGGCATTGGTCATCACGGTGTAGAACACCCAGCACACGATCAGGATGATCAGGTTGTAGACCAGCGACAGCGCGGCGGCCTTGCCGAGATCGAACTGTCCGAGCGCGATCTTGACGAGTTCGATCGACACGAAGGTCGTCGAATTGCCCGGGCCGCCGCCGGTCACCACGAAGGGTTCGGTGTAGATCATGAAGCTGTCCATGAAGCGCAGCAGCACCGCGATCAGCAGCACGCGGTTGAGTTTCGGCAACTGGATCGCGGAGAAGACCGCCCAGCGCGACGCGCCGTCGATCTGCGCCGCCTGGTAATAGGCGTCGGGGATCGACTTCAGTCCGGCGTAGCACAGCAGCGCGACCAGGCTGGTCCAGTGCCAGACGTCCATCACGATCACGGTGGCCCAGGCATCGAACTCGTTGGAAACGTAGTTATAATCGAAGCCCATGTGATTGAGCGTGTAGCCGAGCAGGCCGATATCGGGGCGGCCGAAAATCTGCCAGATGGTGCCGACCACATTCCACGGGATCAGCAGCGGCAGCGCCATGATGACGAGGCAGGCGGCGACCCGCCAGCCTTCGCGCGGCATCGACAGCGCCACTATGATGCCGAGCGGCACCTCGATGGCCAGAATGACTGCCGAGAAGAACAGGTTGCGCCATAACGAGGCGAAGAAGCGCTCGCCGAGATCGGTGGAGGGATCGAGCAGTTCCTTGAACCAGCCGACGCCG
Source organism: Tardiphaga sp. (assembly GCA_028290355.1). Taxonomy (GTDB): domain Bacteria; phylum Pseudomonadota; class Alphaproteobacteria; order Rhizobiales; family Xanthobacteraceae; genus Tardiphaga. The sequence goes on from JAQGKA010000577.1 coordinate 804, forward strand.
TTCCAGAAGAACTGATTGTTGCCGAACGTGTCCTGCATCGAATAGTTCACCACCGTCATCAACGGCAGTACGGCGGAGAACGCCACCACCAGGAACACCGGCAGTACCAGGAACCAGGCCTTTTGGTTGACGGTCTTGTCCATCACACAGTCCCCTCGACAAGGCGGCTGTCGGCATAAATGTGCACCCGCGACGGATCGAATACCAGTCCGGCCTCATTGCCGGGAATCGTAAAGCCTTGCGGCACCCGGGCGGCAAACTTCACGTCGCCGATCCGCACCCGTGCAAAACGCACCCGGCCAAGATCGTCGATCCGCTCGATGTTCGCCGACAACAGACCCGGCGCCGGCGCCGCGACATGGACGAATTCCGGGCGGACGCCGACCTCGATCTTCGCGCCGGCCGGCAGGTGGTCATACGCACGCTGCAGCGCAATGGTATGGCCGTCGATGCGGGCCTCGCGACCGCCGACAACGGCGGGCACGATGTTCATGCCGGGCGAGCCTATGAAATAGCCGACGAAGGTGTGCGCGGGCTTGTCGAACAGTTCCTGCGGCGTGCCTGATTGCACCACGCGGCCGTCGTGCATCACCACCACGGTGTCGGCGAAGGTCAGCGCTTCGGTCTGGTCGTGGGTGACGTAGATCATCGTCAGGTCGAGCGCGCGATGCAGCGCCTTCAGCTTGGAGCGTAATTCCCATTTCAAAGCGGGATCGATCACCGTCAGCGGCTCGTCGAACAGCACCGCGGCGACATCGGCGCGCACCAGCCCGCGACCGAGCGAGATCTTCTGCTTGGCGTCGGCAGTAAGTCGCGTCGCCTTGCGATTGAGATAGGGCGTGAGGTCGAGCAGCTTCGCGATCTCCGTGACACGCGCATCGATCTCGGCGCGCGGCACGCCGCGGTTCTTCAGCGGAAAGGCGAGATTCTGCCCGACTGTCATGGTGTCGTAGATCACTGGAAACTGAAACACCTGCGCGATGTTGCGCCTCTGCGTCGACAGCGGCGTAATGTCGGCGCCGTCGAACAGGATCTTGCCGCGCGACGGCGCGACGATGCCGGAGATCAGGTTCAGCAGCGTGGTCTTGCCGCAGCCGGAAGGACCGAGCAGCGCATAGGCGCCGCCTTGCCGCCACGTCATGGAGATCGGCTTCAACGCGAAGGAGTCCGGGTCGGCATCATTGCCGCCGTAGGCGTGCGCGAGATCGACAAGATCGATGCGGGCCATTGTTCCTCACATCGCAGGTGGGGCGGCGACCAGGCGGTCGCGGCCATCGAAGACAAAGAGATTGTTCGGATCGAGCACAGCATCAAGCACATGGCCCGGCGGAAAATCATGCACGCCCTGCAGCACCGCGACCCAGTTGGAGGCGTCGCGTTTCAGATGCACAAAGCTTTCCGAGCCGGTGATTTCGGTCACGGTGACCTCAGCCGAAAATGCGTGGCGGTCGGCGATGCCGCTGGCGACTTCGAGCTGGTGTGCGCGAAAACCGACGCGATAGGCGCCGTCGCCAAGCTTGGAATAGAGCCCGCTGTCCGGCGCCAGCGCACCGCCGGCATATTGCACAAAGCCGTTCTTCTTCTCGATGCCGACGACATTGAGCGGCGGATCGGAAAACACTTCCGCGACCCGCAGGGTGTCGGGATGGCGATAGACCTTGGACGTGTCCCCGACCTGCAACACCTCGCCTTCCCACAGGCAGACGGTCCGGCCGCCGAGCAGCAGTGCTTCGGACGGCTCCGTCGTCGCATAGACGAAGATCGCACCGGACGCTTCGAAGATGCGCGGCAGTTCGGTGCGCAATTCCTCGCGCAGCTTGTAGTCGAGATTGGCGAGCGGCTCGTCGAGCAGCACCAGATCGGCGCCCTTCACCAGTGCGCGGGCGATCGCGGTGCGCTGTTGCTGGCCACCGGACAATTGCAGCGGCGTGCGATTGAGATAGGGCTCGAGCTTCAGCAGCTTTGCGGCGTCGCGAACGCGGCTTTCGATTTCGGCTTTCGGCTTGCCCTGCACCCGCAGCGGCGAAGCGATGTTTTCGTAGACGCTCAGCGACGGGTAGTTGATGAACTGCTGATACACCATCGCCACCGAACGCTTGCGCACGTCGAAGCCGGTGACGTCCTTGCCGTCGACGAGGACTTTGCCCTGCGTCGGCTTGTCGAGCCCGGCGAGCAGCCGCATGATCGAGGTCTTGCCCGCCAGCGTCGGCCCGAGCAGCACGCTCAGGGTGCCTCTCTCCAGCGTCAGCGAGACATCACGAATCGTCGGGACGCCATCGACCATCCGCGAGACGTGATCGAGAGTGACGCTCATGGCCGCCCCCCCGCTTCGCGCAGCGAATTGGCCGGCTGGCTACGGTTGGCCGCGAACCACTCCTCAAGCGTGGCAATCTCGGCCGGTGACAGCCGCAGCCCGAGCTTCGAGCGCCGCCAGATAATATCATCGGCCGTAAAGGCCCACTCATTCGCCATCAGGTACCTGACTTCTCGCTCTGTCAGCGTGGCGCCAAACGCCTGACCGAGATCGGCCATCGCTTTCGCCTGCCCAAGCATTTTTTGCGCGCGGGTGCCGTAAGCATGCGCGAGACGATTGGCATGCGCCGGCGTCAGGAACGGATAGTCGCGCAGCAATTCGGCGATCAGCGCATCCAGCGCGGAGACGTCGAAGTCGCCGCCGGGCAGCGCCGCCTTGGCGGTCCAGCCCTCTAGCGCCTTCGCGCCTTTCAGATACGGCGCGAGCTTTTCCAGCGCCTCTTCGGCAAGACGGCGATGGGTGGTGATCTTGCCGCCATAGATCGACAGCAGCGGCACGCCGCCGGGCGTGTCGAGTTCGAACACGTAATCGCGCGTCGCGGCCTTGGCTTCGCTGGCGCCATCATCATAGAGCGGGCGGACGCCGGAATAGGTCCAAACGACGTCTCCGGGCTTCACGGGTTTCGCGAGATATTCCCTGACGGATTTGCAGAGATAGCTGATCTCGTCGGTGGAGATTTTCACCTTGGCGGGATCGCCGTGATAATCGAGGTCGGTGGTGCCGATCAGGGTGAAATCGTCCTGATAGGGAATCGCGAACACGATGCGACCGTCGCCATTCTGGAAGATGTAGGCGCGGTCGTGGGCGTAGAGCTTCGGCACCACGATGTGCGAGCCCTGCACCAGCCTTACCTTGGCCTTCGCATTGACGCCGGCGCCGCTGGCCAGAATGTTCTCGACCCAGGGACCGGCGGCGTTGACCAGAGCGCGCGCGCTGATCGTGCTGTGTTCGCCGCTCGCCGTATCCTCGATCGTCACCTGCCAGATGCCGTCGGCCTGCCGGATCTCAGTGGCGCGGGTGCGGGTGCGGATGACGGCGCCGCGATCGGCGGCATCGCGCGCGGTCAGCACCACCAGCCGGGCATCGTCGACAAAGCAGTCGGAATATTCAAAGCCGCGATGGAAGCGGCCGGGTGCCAGCGGCTTTCCGACCTCGTCACGGGTCAGATCGAGCGTCCGCGTCGGCGGCAGCAGCTTTCGGCCGCCGATATGGTCGTAGAGAAACAGGCCCAGCCGCAGCAACCAGGCCGGCCGCAGCCCGGCGTGGTGCGGCAGCACGAAGCGCAACGGGCGGATGATATGCGGGGCGATTTGCCAGAGGATTTCGCGCTCGATCAGCGCCTCGCGGACCAGCCGGAACTCATAATATTCGAGATAGCGCAGCCCGCCATGCACGAGCTTGGTCGACCACGACGAGGTGCCGCTGGCCAAATCATTCATTTCACAAAGGAAAACGGAATTGCCGCGCCCGACCGCATCGCGCGCGATGCCGCAGCCGTTGACGCCGCCACCAATGATCGCGAGGTCGAAAACCTGACCCACCCGAGCTCCCCCTTGCGCCAATTGGTCCGGCGCCTTCCGAAAAAGGACGCGCCATCTTCGCTTGTAGCGATTTGGCTTTCGGTTCGGATTAAATCACAACTAAAAGCGAAAGCAACTGCCGTTTTAAGCAGCTATCCCTTCCGGAATGGAATCGGCGCCGTGTCCGACGCGGCATCGTCGAGTTCGCCGGCAGGCGCAGACGCCGGCATGGCCTCGATTACCTGGATACCGCGACTCTGGCAGATGGTCTGCAACGCCGCCGGCAGGGGCGCGTCGGTCACAAAGGTCTGGATCTGGCTGATATGGGCGATGCGCACTGCCGCGGTGCGCCGCAGCTTGGTGCTGTCGGCCACCAGCATGACGCTGCGGGCATTGGCGATGATCGCCTGCGCCGCCTGCACTTCCCGGTAGTCGAAATCGAGCAGCGCGCCCTCCTCGTCGATCGCCGAGGCGCCGATGATGGCGTAATCGACCTTGAACTGGCCGATCAGATTGATCGCGGTGGAGCCGATCACCGCGCCGTCGGCGCGCCGCACGGTGCCGCCGGCGACGATCACCTCGATGCGCGGATGCCGGTACAGCATCATCGCGACGTTGAGATTGTTGGTGATCACCAGCAGGTCTTCATGCGCGGTCAGCGCGCTGGCAACTTCCTCGGTGGTGGTGCCGATGTTGATGAACAGCGACGAGCCGTTGGGAATCTGTGCCGCCGCCGCGATGCCGATAGCCTTCTTCTCTTCAGCCGCAACGAAGCGGCGGGCCTCGTAAGCCAGGTTCTCGACGCCGGAGGCGATGATGGCGCCGCCGTGAATCCGCGTCAGCGAGCGATGGTCACAGAGGTCGTTGAGATCCTTGCGGATGGTCTGGGCCGAGACCTCGAAGCGACGGGTGAGGTCATCGACCATCACCCGGCCGAAGGCGCGGGCGATATTCAGAATTTCAGTTTGGCGATGGGTCAGACCGGTCACAACAGCACCTCGGACGAAACACGCCCATGGTGCGGGTGTTGACCGCGCTCGTCAACGCGACACGGCGACTTACTTCCGTCGCCCGCTTGCGCTTGCTTCCCTCTACCCGCCGCGCGACGCAAAGCTTCGCTAGGTGGGGAGAGGTTAAAGAGACCGGCCGATCAGGCCGGGGTGACGGCCGGCGCCGCCTGTTCGCCCTGCGTGGCAAACAGGAAGGCGGCGCGCTCGGCTTCGCGGGCGTTGCGAAACAGCTGGCCTTCCATTGGATTGAAACGGTGAGACGCGGCGAAGAACCGATACCCGTCGGGATCGCGAACCACGATTCCGGCGGCCTGCGAGCTGACTTCGATGATGTAGGTGTCTGACATGGCGGCCCCCAATACGCGAACAAATGCATATTCCGGGCCACCAACGGGAGCGGAGGTAAAAGGTTCCTGACGAGGATCAGGCCGATAGCGGCGGATCGCCCCGCTTGATCACCTGCGGATGGCCGTGATCGTCGATCGAGACGTAGGTGAAATTGCCGTCGGTCACGAGGATCGAATAGATCTCGTTGCGGCGTAGCACCCAAGCCTCGAGATGCACCGTAATCGAGGTTTTCCCGATACGTACCAGCGTCGCATGCACCGAGACGACGTCGCCGACGAACACCGCCTTGCGGGAGTTCATGGCGTCGATGGCCACCGTCACGGTGCGCGATTGGGCAATCTTGGAGGCAAAGATGCCGCCACCGAGATCCATCTGGCCGAGCAGCCAGCCGCCGAAAATATCGCCATTCTGGTTGGTGTCGGCGGGCATCGCCAGCTGCCGGATGCACAGATCGCCCACCGGTTCCGTCACGGGA
>JAQGKA010000339.1 GCA_028290355.1 Tardiphaga sp.
CTATCGATATCAGCGTCTCGTTCATACGGGTTCTCCGTTTTCACGTTTAGATAGGGAGGGGGCAACCCAAGGAGTTGCCATGAAAAAGCCTCTGACGATGCCGGACGAGCCGCCTCCCCGTAACATCACACGCGCTGACCTTGTGATGACCGAGGGCTTTGGCTTGGAAGTCGATGGCCGGATGAAGACGGTATTTCCAACTCTTGAAGCGGCGCAGAAAAGGGCGAGGGATCTCAAAGACGAGTTTCCGATGCTTCAAGTCAAGGTGTACGACGCTGCGGAAAAGAAGTTGCTGGAACTGTCGCCGGCTGAGTGACGCTATGAGACCATCAAAATTGACCAGATTGTCCGACTAGCGAAAGCGAACGTCGTCGGCTTTAGCCTGCGCAAATTGAAATGAGGCCGTGGCAATGACTGACAAGCACCCCAAGCACCGTAGCGGCATAATCGATCCCCTCCGTGCCAATGATCATGAGACATCTGAGTCCGAACAGTTTAGCCTCGGGGCGTAGCACAGAGATCACATGGTTATGCCAACCAGAGACGCGAAGTTGGGTGGTGCCGCAGGGATTGGCGCGGCGGAAGGCCGGAGGCCGACCGCTGTGCCCCCCCCCTGCGGCGGCAACTCCCGAACTGTCGGATCGGCCGCGCCGTCGGACATTCACCGTGCAGGTACGATGGCCGCGCCAGCACATTTACGGCCTATTGCGGGCCTTATCGCTAGATCCGAAATTCCGTATCACAGACACCAGACACAGGGTCGGCGACGGCAACTCGATCGTCGAATTTATTGAGAGTTTTTGTTTGAGGGTAGCGAGTCCCTCTCTCGTGGACACAGTGGAGTTTTTCGTTGTCACGCTTAGCGTTCATCTCTCGCCGAGAGATAGCACGTGACCTCCTAGCGATGTAAACAGGAGTAAATGCGAACGAGACTACGAGCCTCTGCCGAAACCGCACGGGCGGCTTCCTCATTCGCGGTTGCCGTGGTGCAGGATAGCCAGAAATAATTCCCGGCCGGATCGATCACCAACCGATTCGGCAGGAAGTTCGCCACAATCACCGACAGGTATGGCGTAGTCGAGAACCACGAGAGTCGGTTCAAATTAGCGGAAGCTCGTTCCGAAGAAACGAAGCGCGGATTGCCGAGAACCGGATCGGATTGATCGCTCTTCGCGAGAGCTGCGACCGCGGTTCGGTAGTCAGCCCAGGCCGCGACGAATTTTCCGGTCTCGATCACGTGCACCACCGTCAACAGCACCGCCTTCGAGTCTTTCTTTCTCGTCTAGGACTGACCGGCCAGCGAGGCGGTCAGATGATCGAGCCGATGCTCGGCACGCGCTGCCTTCACTGTCATGTAGCGGCGGTTGTCGGCATTGATCGGCGCGTCGAGCGGCATCCGGCCGGCAATCTCGATGCCCGCCTTTGTCAGGCCGTCGAGCTTGGCCGGATTGTTGGTCAGCAGCACGATCCGCGTGCAGTTCAGCATCCGGAGCATATGTGCGGCGATGCCGTAATCGCGCTCATCATCGTCGAAACCGAGTGTGGTGTTGGCGTCGAAAGTATCCAGACCTTCATGTTGCAATTGATATGTACGCATCTTGTTGGCGAGGCCAAGCCCGCGCCCCTCCTGCGCCAGATATAGAATGACGCCGCCGCCGAGATCTTCGATCCGCGCCAGGGCGAGCCGAAGCTGGTCCCCGCAGTCGCAGCGCCGAGAGGCGAACACGTCGCCGGTCAGGCAGGCGGAATGCAGCCGCACCGGTACGGGTTTGGTGAAATCGGGCGTTCCGACGATGATGGCTATCTGGTTGTCACCGACGGCGTCGCGGAACACGACAAAGCGGGTGGGCGTGCCGGAGTTGAGCGGTATCGAGGCTTCGCTCGCCACGATCAGCGAGCGGGTCGCGTAATCGGCAAACTCGGCCACCGCATCTGCCTCAACCCTGACGATGCTTTTCTCGTACGCGATGGTGTGGCCGACAAGGTTCGCCGCCAGCACCGCCGGCAAGCTTTGCGATATCTTGACAAGTTGAATGGCAGCGGTGGCGGCAGGGCTTGCCGGCTCGGCCGCTGGCTTGCCATCGTTTGTTGCGGCGGTAACGAGAGCGAGGATCGTATTCGCGTCGGCGCCGGCCGGCAGCGGCAATGCCATCGGGGTTGACGCATCAAGGCCGAGGGCGAGCGCGCGTCGTTCGGTGATGATGAGTTTCGGCTCAACTGGCCCGCAGAGTGCCTGAAATTCAGCAAGTCGGAGCCTGTCGAGACCCTCGACCGGCAAGGCAAGCATCGCCTCGTCTCTTGCCGTGATAATAACAGGCCGTCGTGCGTGGAATTCGCCAAGGCCCCGGCTGACATTGGTGTGTCTCCGACTGCCAAATAAAGCCGAATTGCTGCCCGTCTGCACCTCATTCATTCCGAGACTTCCATTCTTATTGTCGCGACCGTAAAACACCACGCGCCCAAGATCATTCCGGGCGCAGGCCATATCATTTCCGGTCGCAAATTGATGACTTTTGCGGCATGATGGCACATAGTCGGGGTTGTAGGGGCCACCATAGAGGGTATTTGATTTCGGCGTGACGATAGGCAATTTTCCCTTGGGCAAATCCGTGTCTTCCGATCCATGGGAAGACTTTAGCAATGTATTCCGTAGAGAACACCAGCCGCTCCCGCAGGGCTGGGCGGATGTGTTCGGTCCTCTGCGGAAGGGCACCGTGGACGATTGCTTGATCGTCGGCCAAATCGGCCAGTCGCTTGACGGCCGGGTCGCGACGGAATCTGGCCATTCGAAATACATCAATGGGCCAGCGGGCCTGGTTCATCTGCACCGCCTGCGGGCCTTGGTGGACGTCGTCGTCGTGGGCGTTGGCACGGCCATCGCCGACGATCCCCAATTGACGGTGCGGCGGGTCTCGGGGCCTCAGCCGGCGCGCGTCGTTATCGATCCGAAGGGGCGGCTTGGCGCCGACGCCAGGATGTTTGCCGACAATGGCGTGCGCCGTTTGTTGATCACCGAGCAGCGTACGCGCTGCACCGCGCCGGCGGGCGTCGAGGTGCTCACTCTGCCCACGATTGATGGGCAATTTGCGCCTTCAGCGATTCTCGCCGCGCTCGCGGACTGCGGCATGCGCCGGATGCTCATCGAGGGCGGGGCCGACACGATATCCCGATTCCTTGCTGCAGGGTGCCTCGACCGGCTGCATGTGATGGTCGCACCAATCATCCTGGGCGTCGGGGGGCCTGGCATTATCCTGCCGTCGCTCAACCGTGCCGATCAGGCGCCTCGCATGCCCGTGCGTGTGCACAAGATTGATGACGACGTGCTGTTCGACTGCGACCTGTCAGCTCAGCGTGTGGCGCTCGGCATTGCGAAGAAGTCGATATGACCGACCGATAGTGAGAAGCGTCCGGCGGCAATGGAATCGCGGCGGCGCGTAAGCCACGCCGTTGTGTCGGCCCGCGAGAGCGCGCCCATGTCATGCGCGGCATGTGCCCATCCGGCCAGTATTTCGGTTTGGATTTCGAAATCGTCCGGTCCCATCATCCAATCGGAGGTGCCTTGCACCACCGAATAGCCGAGCGCTTCGAAGCGGGCGATCGCGAAGCCGGCCGCTGCCGGCCCGAGCGCCGCCCCGAATCCTTTGTCCATGCGTTGATGCGCGTTCACCGCGGCGGCGATCTCCGCGTCGAACGGATCGGGTGGCGTTAACTTCGTGCGCCCGTCATAGCTCAGCGCAGCGTAAAGCGGGATCGAGCGCGCGACGATCTCGACCACGAGCCGGTCCAGCCATTGTTCGGAAACCAGGTCGAGCAAGGCGGAGGTCGCCACCAGATCGACCGCGCCGTCGAGTGCGGCTTCAAGGTCGCGGTTGAGATCGAGCGGGATGACGTTAATGGCGGTATCCCTGGCCACCGGTGCGGCCTTGGCGCGCGCCAGCAGGCCGAGATCATTGTCGATCAACCTCCAGTTCTGTCGCACCGGCAGATGCGGGCCCAGCGCGCGCGAGGTCGAGCCGGTGCCGCAGGCGAGGTCGACGATCTGCACCGAGAAGTTCGGCTCGAACTGGCCAGCGACAGCGTCGAGAACCATCGCATTGCGCGAACGCAGATCGTAAGGCTCGCGCAGTGTCAGCCAGTCGGCAGAAAAGCCGCTCATGCAAGCCTCTCCAGCGCGCGCGCAAAGACTTCCGCTGATTGCCGCCATGTCGGTAGCCGCAGCGCCGCCGCGCGCGCGCCGCTCGACAGGCGTCGCCGCAGCTCCTTATCGCCGATGACGCGGCGCAGAGCCCCCGACAAGGAAGGAATATCGCCGGGCGGGACCAGGACGCCGGCCTCCGGCGGTACCGTGTCCGGTATGGCGCCGCCATGGGTGCCGATCACGGGCAGGCCATGCGCGAGGGCCTCGGCATATGCCATGCCGTAACCTTCGAAATGAGAGGCAAGCGCGAACGCGTCGGCGAGCGCATAAAGCTTTGCGAGGTGCTGCGGCGACACCGCGCCGAGCACCGCAACGCGCTCTTCCAGTGCGTGACGGGCGATATCGGCATCCAGCCTTGCTGCGGCGTCGCGGTCGCGTGTGCGGTCGCCGGCGATCGACAGTTGCCATGGCAAGTCGGTGAGCGTCGCCAGCGCGGCAATCAGCACGTCAAAACCCTTGCGCGGCACCACGGCTCCGACCGACAGCAGCCGCACGACACTGTCCCGGCTGGCCTGCGTCGACGGCGCCGGATCGCTGCCTGGCCTCGCCACCGTAATGCGCTCCGCCGGAACGCCGTAATCGGCAGCGACCAGCCGTGCCGTGGCCGCGCTGGTGACGACGACGCCTTGCACGGATGAAAGTGCGGCTCGTTCACTTCTGCGCAGCGCATCGGCCTGCTTGTCCGAAAGTCCCGCTTCCAGCGCAAGCGGATGGTGCACCAGTGCCAGCAGCGGATTGCGGCGGCGAAGCTGCGAGGCGGCTTCCGGCAAAACGCCGAACCCAAGGCCATCGACGACGATGGCGCGGCCAGCGGGTATCGAGAGTAGCTGAGTCAGCGCCGCCGTGCGGGTCGGTTCGCTGGGCCAAGGGAAGTCCTCGCCGAGGTTGAGCAGATCGACCTGCCAGCCGAGATCGCCGAGTTCGACAATCATGCGCCGGTCATAGGCATAGCCGCCGGTCGGGGTCGCAAGATCGCCGGGCACGGCGAACGCGAAACGCTTCACCACAAACCGGCCTCGTACCAGGCGCGCGCGACGTGTGATTCGGAAAGCGTGACGCGTATCGCCTTGAGTTCGCGGCCATCGCGGCCGAATTCGCCGGCGCGGGCGCCCTTGGCCAGTTGGTCGAAAATATGCTTGGTGAGAAATTCGGTCGTGGTGTTGCGGCCCTTGAATTCGGGCACATCGTCGAGATTGCGATAGTTCAGCGACGCCACCACCGCCTTGAGCGCGTCATGCGCGCGGCAGATGTCGATGACGATACCGTTATTATCGAGCGTCTCTGCGATGAAAGCCGCGTCGATGACAAAGGTCGCGCCGTGCAGCGCCTGCGCCGGGCCGAACACGGCGCCGCGGAACGAATGGGCGATCATGATGTGATCGCGAACTTCAACGGCGAACAAGGGACCTCCTTAGGGGTAAGCAATGGGCTGGCACAATATGCCATTCCTGGCGTCAAGAATATCGGGAAGCCGCCGGGCCAGATCCTGAAACAAAACCGGCGGTGCCAGCAGTGCGTCGAGACGTGCATCGGTCAGCAGGGTAAGTGCTGCGGCGAGCCGGCGGCGGTGGCTCCAGCGCGGCCGGTGCGACGGCGCGATCTGTCCGACCTGGCTCGATATCAGCCGCAGCCGGCGGCTATGGAAGGCGCCGCCGAGCGGGGCGGTCACCGGCGCATCGCCATACCAGCTCATTTCAAGCACGGTTGCCTCGTTGCCGGCGAGCCCGACCGCCGTGCCGAGCCCGGCCATATTGCCGCTGGCGTGAACCACGAGGTCGCAGTCGCCGTTTGCGGTTTCAGGCCCTGCAAAGCCAACCCCAAGGGCTTGCGCCAATTCCGCGCGCGCCGGGTTGATATCGACGAGCGTGACCTCCGCGCCGGGAAGTCGTCCGCACAAATACGCAACCAGAGAGCCGACCACGCCGGCCCCGACGATGGCGATACGGTCGCCAGGCCCCGGCGCTGCGTCCCAGACCGCGTTGAGGGCGGTCTCCATATTGGCGGCAAGCACCGCGCGTTGCGGCGGCAGATTGTCCGGCAGTACCATCGCGGCATTCGCCGGTATGTTGAAGAAATTCTGGTGCGGGTGGAGCGTGAAGACCGTGTGTCCGCGCAAGGCTTCCGCGCCGCTTTCGATCCGGCCGACCGTTGCGTAGCCGTATTTTACCGGAAACGGAAAATTGCCGGCCATGAACGGTGCGCGCATGCGTTCGAACTCACTCACCGGCACGAGTCCGGCAAGCACCAGCGCCTCGGTGCCGCGGCTGACCGCGCCGAAAAGCGCCCGCACCCGCACTTCTTCCGCTCCAGGCGGTGTAAGCGCTTCCTGGCGCATATCGGCTTGTCCGGGCGCGCTATACCAGAGCGCCTCGGCCATCTCGTCGGTCCGACTGATTGCCACTTTACTTTTATCCCCGGATTGGACTTTGGGACGGTTCGCGGTGTTATAATATCGAGTTTGCACCGTCCGCCGAGGGATTAGAAGTCGTAACCGCGTGTTAGAGCGCTTCCCACTCCAAGCCATGCAGGCCGATGCCGCCGGAAACGAAATTTTCGGCCGGCGCCTGCTGTTTGCTGTCCTGTTTGCCGCCACCATGGCCGGGTCGCTGGCCCTTGCCGCGCTGGCGCTGGCGCCGGGTGGCTTCGGCATCATCGACGCGATACTGCTGGGGCTGTTCGCGATGACGCTGCCCTGGATGGTGGCGGGATTCTGGAACGCAGTGATCGCGTTTCTGATCATGCGTTTTTCCGTCGATCCGGTGGCCGCGGTCATGCCGATGGCGGCGCGCATCTGTGGCGACGAGCCGGTGACGGCGTCAACCGCGATCCTGTTGTGCATCCGCAACGAATTGCCGGAGCGGATGATCCGCAATCTCGAGCCAATGCTGGCCGGCCTGGACGCTGCCGGTTGCGGCGAGCGCTTTCATCTCTATGTGCTGAGCGACACCAGCGATGCCGACATTGCAGGCAACGAGGAGGCATGTTTCGCCACCTTGACCTCGCGCTGGCGCGACCGGGTAGGGATCACCTACCGGCGCCGCGTGGTCAATACGGGCTTCAAGGCCGGTAACATCCGTGATTTCTGCGAGCGTTGGGGCAGCAAATACGATTTTGCGGTGACGCTCGACGCCGACAGTTTCATGACCGCCGACGCCATCCTGCGTCTGGTTCGCATCATGCAGGCCGATCCCGGGCTCGGTATTCTTCAGGGATTGATCGTGGGCCTTCCATCCACCAGCGCCTTTGCGCGGGTCTTTCAGTTTGGCATGCGGCTCGGCATGCGCTCTTATACCATCGGCAGTGCCTGGTGGCAGGGTGACTGCGGGCCCTATTGGGGCCACAACGCTGCGCTGCGACTTGAGCCGTTCATCGCGCATTGCGCCTTGCCGGTTCTGTCCGAGGACGGATCGGAAGATCGCCATATTCTTAGCCACGACCAGATCGAAGCCGTGCTGATGCGCGCCGCTGGCTATGCTGTCCGCGTGCTGCCGCAAGAAGATTTGGGCTGGGAGGGAAATCCTCCGACCTTGCTCGAATTCATCCGTCGGGATCTGCGCTGGTGCCAGGGCAACATGCAGTATTGGCGCTTTCTCTCGCTTCCCGGCCTCAAGCCGGTCAGCCGCTATCAGCTGGTATTGGCGATCCTGATGTTCATCGGCTCGCCGGCCTGGATTGGGCTGCTGGTGCTCGGCACGCTGGCCGTCGCGTTCTCCGATACGCCGGCGAACTTCATTCGTCCCGACGCCGGCATGGCGCTGTTCGTCTGCGTGCTGGTAATGTGGTTCTCGCCGAAGATCGCCACCGCCGTCGAGATACTGTTGCGCCCGGAACTTCGCCGCGGGTTCGGCGGTGCCGGACTGTTCATCCTCAATTACGTTATCGAAACCGCGTACTCGATCCTGCTTTGTCCGCTCCTGTGGTTCGGCCATACCATCTTCCTCATCGGTCTGCTGTTCGGCCGTGAAATTGGCTGGATTGGACAGACACGCGATGATCATGCCGTGCCGTTCACACTGGCGTTGCATAATTTGTGGCCGCATACGCTGCTCGGATGGGTCGTGCTCGGGCTGCTGGCGATGACGCAGCCGGCGGCGATCCCATATGCGCTGTTTCTCGCCGCTGGCCCGGCCCTGGCGGTCCCGTTCGCCGTGGTGACCGCGTGGCCCCGATTCGGAAGCTTTACCGCCCGGATTGGCATTGGCCGGCTGCCCGAGGAGACGATGAGGCCGGTGGTGCTGTTACCCCTCGCATTGCCCGCGATTGAGTCGGCGATGCCGTTGCATCAGCCAAGTTCGGTCTGAAGGCGTGTTCGAAGGCTTTCGCACCGCGTGCGGCATTATCCGGTCACTTCGCATTTACTACGGTGACAGGTCGCGCGCGGCGGCGATGGACAAGCTCCATCGCGGCCTTGTGAAGCGTGATGAGCTTGTGTTCGATATCGGTGCCCATGTCGGCGACCGAGTGGATTCGTTCCGTCGGCTCGGCGCGCGCATTGTCGCGGTCGAGCCGCAGCCGGCCATGGTCAAGGTGCTAAGACTGTTTTACGGGTTCCTTGCCGGTGTTGCGATCGAGGCGGTAGCGATCGGCCGCAACCCTGGCACGGCCCGTCTGATGATCAACGCCGATAATCCCACGGTTTCGACGGCGTCAGATGCGTTCGTGAGCGCGGCACGCGACGCGCCTGGCTGGCAAGCACAGCGCTGGACCAGGTCGATGCAAGTGCCGGTGACGACGCTGGATGCGCTGATCGACAAATACGGTGCACCGGCCTTCATCAAGATCGACGTTGAGGGGTTCGAGGCAGAGGCGCTCCAGGGGCTTACCCATGCAGTCAAGGCGCTGTCATTCGAGTTCACCATCATCCAGCGCGACGTCGCGCTCGCCTGCATCGATCGCTGCATCGCGCTCGGCTACGTCAGGTTCAACGCCGCCTTGGGCGAGAGCCAGACTTTCGTGAATGCCGATTGGGTTGGTGGCGAAGCGATCGCGCGCTGGCTGGCCGGGCTGCCGCATGCGGCCAATTCCGGGGACGTCTATGCCGCTCTCGCCTGATCGCCGGCAGCCGGTGCGGCGACGCTTGCGTCTGGCCGTCGCCGGCTTGATCGCCGCAGGCTACGGCCTGACGCTGGCAATATTTTATCCGGGCATCATGACTTACGACGCGAAATTCGTCCACGAGGACATCGCCAGGGGTGTTTTGGGCGACTGGCAATCCCCGGTCATGACCGTGCTGTGGGGCGTCATCGATCCAATTGCGCCCGGCCCGGGCAGCATGTTCCTGCTGATCGCGACCTGTTACTGGCTGGGCTTTGCGCTGTTGGCATTCGCGCTGGCAGGCCGCCCAAGCCGGCTGGCGCTATTGCTGCCGCTGTTGGCGCTGACGCCGCCGGCCTTTGTCTTTGTCGGAATCATCTGGCGCGATGTGCTGTTTGCGACCAGCTGGCTGCTGGCGGCCGCGATCGTCTTCGCCGCCGCCGAACGCGGCGCGCGGTTTCGCATACTGGTGCAGATGCTGGCGCTTGCGTTGTGTGCCCTGGGCGTTCTGTTGCGCCCGAATGCGCTGATCGCAGCACCCATCCTTGGCGCTTACATCGCATGGCCGACACAGGCATCCTGGAAGCGCATGGCGATCCTGTTCGTCCCGGCGATGGCGGGATTTTTCGCGCTGGTGCAAGTGGTGTATTACGGCGCGCTCGGCGCGACACGACAGCATCCATTGCAGTCGATCATGATATTCGACCTCGGCGGCATCAGCCACTTCACCGGGCAGAACCAGTTTCCCGTCACCTGGAGCGAGCCTGAGAGCGCGCTGCTTCTGAACTCCTGCTATCAGCCGACCCAGTGGGACATCTATTGGCGGCTGGAACCTTGCGATTTCGTGATGCGCAAGGTCGAACGCGAGGAGAGGCTGTTCGGCACGCCTGTCATCACCGAAGCCTGGGGGCATGCAATCATGCGCCATCCGTTCGCCTATCTCCGGCACCGTGCGGCGTTCATGTGGAATTTCCTCGCCGGCAACAACATCTCGATGTGGCTGGCCGACGTCGAGCGCCCAGCGGAGACCGTATTTCCTGACCGCCCGGCCTTCGCGGCATTGGTCTGGCTGCACGACAGTCTCAAGCCGACGCCGCTGTTCCGAACCGGCTCGTGGCTGCTGGTCTGCATCGTCGTGTGCGGGTTCGCCTGGCGGCAGCGCCAGACGCCCGAGGGCGCCTTCGCACTCGGCGTCTGCGGATCGGCTGCCGTCTACGTGCTCAGCTTTTTTGTCGTCGGCGTCGCGTCGGATTTCCGCTACGGCTATTGGGCGGTCATTGCCGGCATAGTGGGTGGGGCCGTCGCCGCGCTGGGCCGGCCAAAGGTTCGCGTGCCATGAATTGCGCCTCAGCGTGCCGCGGTCCAGATCTTGTAATCGGCTTCCGAGACGCCCGGCAATTTTTTCAGGAACGCGACGATTTGCCAGATCTCCTCGTCCTTGGCGCCGGCCAGCGCAAAGCTCGGCATGCCCGTCATGTTGATGCCGTTCTTGATCACCCAGAACAATTGCGCGACCGTGCGGTCGCTGGCCAATTCCTTCAGATCGGGCGGGTCGGGATGCAACCCCTCTGAGAACTTGGCCCACTTCACCCCAGGCGCGCCGTGACAATTGACGCATCCGATTGTCGCGAACGCACGCGCGCCGGCCTGGAGTCTGGCCGGATCGTCCAAACCGGCCGGCGGTTGGTCGCCTGCGTGGCGGTTGATCGAAACTGTGCGAACTCGAGCCAACGCCCAATGAACGAGGTTCAAGTCCGGCTCGGCCCCTGCCACGCTATAGAAACCGCCAAGGAAGAATATCGCCACGGCGACAGCAGCGAGTATCGCAAGCCCGCCGATCCCAGCCAGAATTCGCATGAACGCCTCCCTTGGTCACTTGACTTTGGGGTTGAGGAGT
>JAQGKA010000629.1 GCA_028290355.1 Tardiphaga sp.
CAGCGTCGCGGTCGAATAGCAATAGAACGGCGTGCCGACGGCTTCCGCCATGTCGGCAATATCCACGCCCTCGGCGTGGAGCACGCCGTTGCGGTATTCGAAATGGCGCATGGGCGGCTCAGTCCAGCAGCGGATCGAGAAGGAACGGTTTCTTGCGGCCCTTGGCCGCGGTAGGCGGCCCGTCGTCGACGCCCGACGACGGCGCGAAGATCGACGCGCCCTTGCTGGCCGCCGACTGCGAATCGGGATCCACTGCCGGCGCCGTGGTGCCGGCCAATGGCTGCGCGGACGGTTGCGGCGGCAGATCGAGACCGCCCTTGCGGCCGCAGCCGGCGAGCGCCAGCGCGGCGGCAGTCAAAACAACAAAAGCCCATCGCGAAGACGCAGGGCGGGTCGAACGATTCACGGCGAAATCCCCAAATGCGCCGGCACCATACAAAGATTGCCGCGCTGTGGCGAGACCCCGGGCCGGACTGAATTTTACCGGCCGAGGCGCGCTCAGCCCAATTTCCGCTCTTTTTCCAGTCGCTTGAGCCAGGCCTTGGCCTGCGCCCGGACATTCTTCGGCGCGGTGCCGCCATAGCTGACGCGGCTTTTCACCGAAGATTCCACCGACAGCACCGCCATCACGGCGGCGGTGATCTTCGGTTCGACCGCCTGCATCTCCTTCAGCGGCAACTCATGCAGCGCCACGCCCTTTTTGGTGGCGAGGCCGACGATCCGGCCGGTGACGTGATGGGCGTCGCGGAACGGCATTTTCAGCGTCCGCACCAGCCAGTCGGCGAGATCGGTGGCGGTGGCATAGCCCTCGCCGGCCGCTGCGTGCATCCGCGCCTCGTCCGGCACGAGATCGCGGACCATGCCGCTCATGGCACGAACCGCCAGCGACAGCGCGGAAAACGCTTCCATGGCGCCCTGCTTGTCCTCCTGCATGTCCTTTTGATAAGCGAGCGGCAGGCCCTTCATCACGATCAACAGACCGGTGAGCGCGCCGATGACGCGGCCGGTCTTGGCGCGCACCAGTTCGGCGGCGTCGGGATTGCGCTTCTGCGGCATGATCGAGGAGCCGGTGGTGAATTTGTCGCTCAATCGCACCAGTCCGACCAGCGGCGAGGTCCAGATCACGATCTCCTCGGCGAAGCGCGACAGATGCACCGCGGCGATCGACGCGGCGGACAATGTCTCCAGCACGAAGTCGCGATCCGACACCGCATCGAGCGAGTTGGCCATCGGCCGGTCGAAGCCGAGCGCCTTGGCGGTGGCGTGGCGGTCGATCGGGAACGAGGTGCCGGCCAGGGCGGCGGCGCCGAGCGGGCTTTCATTGAGCCGCTTGCGGGCATCGGCAAAACGGCCGCGGTCGCGTGCCGCCATCTCCACATAGGCCAGCAGATGGTGGCCGAAGGTGACGGGCTGCGCGGTCTGCAGATGGGTGAAGCCGGGCATCACCGTATCGGCGTGCTCCAAGGCGCGATCGACCAGCGCATGCTGGAACGCGGCGAAGGCTTCGTCGAGTACGTCGAGCGTATCGCGGACGAACAGACGGAAATCGGTAGCGACCTGGTCGTTGCGCGAGCGCGCGGTGTGCAGCCGGCCGGAGGCGGGACCGATCAGCTCGCCGAGCCGGCTCTCGACATTCATGTGAATGTCCTCGAGCGAACGCTTGAACGTGAACGAACCCTTGGTGATTTCTGACAGGATCGTGTCTAGACCGCCCGCGATATTTTTCGCATCTTTCGCCGTGATGATGCCCTGCGTGGCGAGCATGGCGGCATGGGCCTTGGACGCGGCGATGTCCTGGGCATAGAGGTGGCGATCGACGTCAATGGAGACATTGATTTCCTCCATGATCGCGTCGGGGCTCTCGCCGAACAACCCGCCCCACATCTTGTTGCTTGTGCCTGAACCCATGACTTGCCACTCATCGTCACGCCTAAGCGTGTTCCTGCCGTTATCGAGGGGACAATTTGTCCCTATAAGCCTCTGCATAGCCGTATCTGATACAGGATGACAAACGATATGCCCGACCTGCCCACTCCCCGGCCCATGCGCCGCAAGCTCATCGTGCTGGGCTCGGTCCTGGTCGGCGCCGTGATCGGCTTTGTCGCGGTATCCAGCATCGGCGGGTACCAGCGCGCCGCACCGGGCGATCCCGACTGCAAGCCGGCAGTGGTGCTGTCGAAGAGACTGGCGCCGCTGGTCCATGGCGAGGTCGCGGCGCTGACCATGGCCTCGGCACCGCTGAAGCTGCCGGATCTCGCGTTTCTTGATGCCGATGGAAATCAGAAGAAACTGTCGGACTGGCGCGGCCGGACGGTGCTGGTGAACCTGTGGGCGACCTGGTGCGTGCCCTGTCGCAAGGAAATGCCGGCGCTGGACGCGCTGCAGGGCAAGCTGGGCGGCCCGGACTTCCAGGTGGTGGCCATCAATATCGACACCCGCGATGCCGGCAAGCCGAAGGCGTTCCTGAAGGACGCCAACCTGACCAAACTGGACTACTTCACCGACACCGGCGCAAAGGTGTTCCAGGACCTGAAGGGCATCGGCCGCGCGCTGGGCATGCCGACCTCGGTGCTGGTCGACGGCGCGGGCTGCGAGATCGCCACCATCGCCGGTCCCGCGGAATGGGACAGCGAAGACGCGGTGAAGCTGATCAAGGCCGCCGTGAAGCCGACGGCGGCCAGCTTCTAGACCTGCGACACCCTGCCGCCGGCGCCCGCCCCAGAATTTCTCGCCATCCTGTCGGATGAACGCATCCGCGCTCGTCTTGAATGCAACGGGCACCCCTACGCCCGCGCCATCACGCATGACAGCAGGGAAGAAACGCTCATGGCCTATGTGGACGGGTTTATCGTGCCGGTGCCGAAGAAACAGCTCACCGCCTACCGAAGCATGGCGCGCAAGGCCGGCAAGGTCTGGCACGAGCATGGCGCGCTGGAATACCGTGAATCGGTCGCCGACGACGTCAGCGTCGGCAAACTCACCTCGTTTCCGCGGAGCGTGAAGCTGAAGCCCGCCGAAACCGTGGTGTTCGCCTATATCGTTTTC